>JAPLIR010000012.1 GCA_026389015.1 Candidatus Dependentiae bacterium
TGGTATGCGGGAATGGCTCAATTGGTAGAGCGACAGCCTTCCAAGCTGTAGGTTGCGGGTTCGAGCCCCGTTTCCCACTCCATGTAAAGCGTGAGAATGATGGGTATAGAAAAATAGAGTGCTGGCGTAGCTCAGTTGGTAGAGCAGCTGATTTGTAATCAGCAGGCCGCTGGTTCAAATCCAGTCGCCAGCTCCAAAAAAAGTTGGAAAGAGCTTATTTTAACGTATAAAATAAGTTGTCTTTTTCTGTAATTTTATTTATTCTATATAAAATTATGGTGAGTAATTGGGAAGATTGCCCACGTAGCTCAGTTGGTAGAGCACTTCCTTGGTAAGGGAGAGGTCACCGGTTCAAATCCGGTCGCGGGCTCCATAGATTTAAGAGTGATAAGTTAACACATAGTCAATAGGCACTTGTAGGTTGCAATCAGTATGGCAAAAGATAGAGTCACTACACATTTGATGTGTGAGAAATGTAAAGAGCGTAATTATACGCAAGTTGTATCAAAGAAAAGAACAGTGGGTTCTTTGAAACGTAATAAATTTTGCTCGCGCTGCCGTAGCCACGGGCCACATAAAGAAACGAAGTAAACTTTTTGTAGGCCAGTAGCTCTAATGGTAGAGCGGCAGACTCCAAATCTGCGGGTTGGGGGTTCGAGTCCCTCCTGGCCTGCCAAGTGCATTAAGAGCCAAAAGATTTTGTGGATAAGGATAACAAAAAATGATGCAGTTTTTAAATGAAGTAAAAATTGAATTGTCACGAGTCATTTGGCCAAAATTCGATGAGTGGGTTGGGTCTACTGTTGTGGTAATGGTTATAGTTGCCGCATTTGCTGTATACCTAGGCGCTCTCGATTTCGGACTTAATCATCTAGCTCGGTATATTTTTGAACAATATGGCATACAATAGCCCAATCAGGATCTAAACACATGAAGCGTTGGTATGTTGTCCAGGTGTATGCTGGTTATGAAGAAGCTGTTAAGGCTGATTTGCTAAAGCGTATTCAGGAAAAAAACTTGCAAGATAGCTTTGGGGATATTTTAGTTTCATCGTCTTCGACTAAGCTAAGAAATCTTTTTGAGGTTGCCGATGCCAAAGATCAGCAATTGTTTCCTGGGTACATATTAGTAGAAATGGAAGTTTCTCCTGAGACGGTACGATTAGTTATTTCCAACTCTCGTGTTTTACGCTTTTTGGGTGGCCAACATGAGCCGGTTCCGCTCACTCAAAAGGAAATCGATCGCGTTATTTCTCAGATTAAAGGTGAGATTGCGATTGTTTCTGAAAAGAATGAGTTTATTACTGGGTCTGATATTGAAATTAGCGAAGGTCCATTCGCTGGTTTTATGGGTATCGTTGACAAGGTGGATAAAGATAGTGAGAGGTTGACAGTAATGGTAAGCATTTTTGGTAGAATGACACCAGTAGAATTAAATTTCGATCAAGTCAAACGATAAGTTGAGGTAGGTACGTTACGATGGCAAAAGAATTAAAAGCGCAGGTTAAGCTTCAGATTCCTGCGGGAGCTGCAACACCAGCCCCACCAGTTGGTTCATCACTTGGTCAGCATGGTGTTAATATTATGGATTTCTGTAAGCAATTCAATGCAAAAACAGCAAGTCGCAAAGGTGAGACGGTTCCCGTTATTATCTCTATTTATAAAGATAAAACATTTACCTTCATTTTAAAAACACCGCCGGTTAGTGAGCTTATTAAAAAGAGAATTAACCTTGCCAAGGGATCCTCTAAGCCGAACACTGATAAAGTGGGCAAAATAACTTGGAGAGAGATAGAAGAGGTTGCTAAAATTAAGCTTCCTGATTTAAATGCTACGAATATTGAACAAGCAAAATTAATTATTGCTGGTAGTGCGCGTAGTATGGGCGTAGTTGTTATTGATTAATGTTGGTAGGGAACGTACTATGGCTAAACATGGCAAAAAGTATAGAAAAGCAAGTGAGCAAGTAAAGCGTGGGGAATCTTTCTCTGCGCAACAAGCGCTTGATAAAGTTAAGCAATTAGCATTTGCGAAATTCGATGAATCTGTTGATATTCATGTCAACTTGGGCATCGACGCTGCTAAGGGCGAACAAGTTGTGCGTGGCTCAGTTGTTTTACCTTTTTCAAAGGGTAAAGCGGTTAAGGTTCTTGTGTTTGCAAAAAATGAATTTGCAGATAAGGCACTAAAAGCTGGCGCTGATTATGTTGGCTCAGATGATTTGATTGAAAAAATCAGTGGTGGTTGGATGGATTTTGACTATGCTGTTGCAACACCTGATTTAATGGCAATGGTTGGTAAGGTTGCTAAAACTTTAGGACCAAAAGGTCTTCTGCCTAATAAAAAACTTGGCACCGTGACATTTGATGTTGCTGATGTTGTCCAAGATTTGAAAAGGGGCCGTCAGTTTTTCAAAAATGATAAGAGTGGTTTAGTCCACTTTACCATTGGTAAAGTCTCTTTTAGCCCTGATCAGTTGTATCAAAATTTAACTACTTTTATCAAAGCACTTATGGCAGCTAAGCCGCCTGTTTCTAAGGGTAAGTTCTTAAGAAAAATTACTCTTGCATCTACAATGGGTTTAGGCATGGCTGTCAATCCTGACGATTTATCATAAGGCTTGATTTTTAAGAGGTATCCGCGATGAATCGTGATCAAAAAACAGAAATGATAAGTTCACTAAAAGGTGAATTTTCAAATAGCAAGGCGGCATTTGTTGTTGGCTATAAAGGCTTAACAGTAAAACAATTGCAGACTCTGCGTAGAGAATTGTCGGCACAACAAGGCACATTGAAAGTTGCTAAGGCTCGTCTTATGAGACGCGCTGTGCAAGGCTTAGAAGGTGTTAACGATTTGGCTCCTTATTTTAAAGAGCAAATCGGGGTTGTTTTTGTTGCACAAGAAGCTCCTGCTGTAGCAAAAGTTTTACATGAGTTTTCAAAAAACAACGCTGCACTACTTTTGGTGGCAGGTTTTTTTGATTCTCGTGTGATGCCAAGTGAATCAGTTGTGCGTCTAGCAAGCTTACCATCAAGAGACGTATTGTTGGCTCAAGTGTGTGGTACATTGAAAGCTCCTACTGTTAAATTGGTTCGAGTTCTTGATATGCAGATTATGGGACTTCTATGGACTCTACAAAAAATTGCTGAACAAAAACAGCAGTAATTTGGAGTTTGGTAAGAAAGCATTTTTAGTATTATTTTTGTTTAATTAGTAAAGAATTGTGTAGTTTAACTTATTATTATGTTTGGAGAAAAAATGGCAGAAAAGTCATTTAATACTTTAATTGATTCAATTGGTAACATGTCAGTTATTGAATTGTCAGATTTTGTTAAGGCGCTTGAAGAAAAGTTTGGCGTTTCAGCAGCTATGCCTATGGCAGCAGCAGCAGCTCCAGTAGCAGCAGCTCCAGTAGCAGAAGAAAAGTCTGAGTACAAAGTTACTTTAGAAAGCAGTGGCCCTGAAAAAATCAAGACCATCAAAGCATTGCGTACAGTTGTTGCAGAATTAAACTTAACTGATGCAAAGAAAATGGTTGAAGAAGCTCCACAAGTAATCAAAGAAGCTGCTCCTAAAGATCTTGCTAATAAGATCAAAGAAGCTCTTGAGGCTGCAGGAGCAAAAGTTAAACTTTCATAAGCATTGTTTTTTAAGCAACGTTTTAAAGTTTAATTTTTTTATAGAAGTGGAAGTCCTCTTTGTGGGGGTGAACTAAATTTTAAATTCGGTAATTATGAGGAGCGACTTAATGTCTAACGTGGACATGGGCAAAGGTAATATTCGTAAATCTTTTGGGAAGATTAAGAGTATTGTTCCAGTTCCTAATTTGATTGAAATTCAATCAACATCATTCAATGATTTTGTACAGTTGGATTATCTTCCTGAAGAGCGCCAATTAATTGGTCTCGAGAAGGTTTTAAAGGATGTTTTTCCAATAGAGTATGAAGATAAGATGTCGTTGGAGTATGTGAGTTACGAGTTGGGAAGCTGGGCTTGCACATGCGGTAAGTTAACCGGTATCGAAAATCGTTATCAATGGAGTTGTTCCTCGTGTAAAAAGTCCGATTGTTCACGCCTTGATGAGGACTTGACTTGCACATTCTGTAAGAAAAAAAATGCTCGCTATAAGGCCTGTTCTAATTGTCTATCTCGTGTCGTTGTAAAGTTGGCAATGTCATTTGACGAATGTCGTTCAAGTGGACAGACCTTCTCAATGCCCCTCAAGGTTAAGATTCAATTAATCAGTTGGGCTAAAGATGGCGCGGATAAAAAAGTCGTTCACGATATCAAAGAACAAAATATTTTCTTTGCTGATATCCCGGTTATGGGCGATTTATATGAAGACAGGGGTCGATTTAAGCTCGGTAATCTTGGTACGTTCTTGATTAACGGCGTAGATCGCGTTATAGTGAGTCAGCTGCACCGTTCTCCTGGTGTGGTATTTTCACAAAGTAAAAAAGTAAAAGATTTCCGTGGGCGTCCATACTATTTAGCACGTATCATTCCGATGCGTGGTTCTTGGCTTGATTTTGAATTCGATAGTAATGATCATCTATACGTTCGTATAGATAAAAAGAAAAAGCTACCGGTTACAACATTCTTGCAAGCGCTTGGTGTTGCTCGCGAAGAAATTATTCCACTTTTCTACAGTTTCGATGTTATCACCTATGAAAAGGGTGAATTTTTCAGAAAAATCGATGACAGTCTTTTGGGTCAACGTCTTGAAAAAGGCATGTTGTCTGAAAAAGATGAAAAAGGCTTTATTGGCATTCGTGTGACTCGTGAAACACTTGCTCAATTAGGTAAAGCTGGCATCAAAAAATTAACATTAAGAACACCAAGCTTGCTCAATAGAGTTCTTGCCAAGGATTTGATTGATCCAGAAACTGGCGAATTGTTGATTGAGCAGGGTCAAGTATTTACAGAAGATCACTTAGAGATCATTAAGCGTTTTAAAACAATTGAGCTAGAACTCATCCGATCATCCGGTTATGTTTTTCAGCCAACAATCGCTATGACATTAACGCATGACCGTTGTTTTTCATATGACGATGCGTTAAAAGATGTCCATATAAAAATATGGCCTGGCGATAGCGCAACGCTTCAAGAAATCAAAGAGCGTTTTGAGAATCTATTCTTTAATCCACGTTTTTACGAACTAACTAAAGTTGGTCGTATACGTATGAATAGAAAATTAAGCCTTAATATTCCTGTCGAAACTATGGTTTTGAGTAAAGAAGATATTATTGCTACTGTTCGTTATTTAGTAAACTTACGTGAACGTGGCGAAGGTGAACTTGATGATATTGATCATCTTGGTAATCGACGTGTGCGTTTGGTGGGCGAACTACTTAACAATCAGGTTTATCTTGGATTCTTGCGTATTGAACGTATCGTTCGTGAACGTTTTAGAATGCAAGAAGCTCATGGTGCGTTAATGCCTCAAGATTTTCTTAACGTAAAACCTATGAGTGCCGTAATGAGAGAATTCTTTGGTTTAGGCCAATTGTCTCAATTTATGGATCAAACCAATCCATTGGCTGAGCTTGCGCATAAACGTAGACTTTCAGCTCTTGGGCCCGGCGGTGTACTTAAGGATCGTGCTACCTATGAGATTCGTGACGTTCATACCTCACACTATGGTCGCATCTGTCCTATTGAAACGCCAGAAGGTCAAACTGTTGGTTTGATTTCATCTTTGGCTACGTATGCAATGGTTAATGATCTTGGTTTTATTGAAACGGCTTATCGTCCAGTAAAAAATTCAAAGATTTTAGATGAAGTTGTATTCTTGGATGCGTTTGAAGAAGCCGATAAGTTTATTGCACAGGCTGATTCTGTTAAGAAGAGTAACACCTTAAAGGGCGATAGAATTTTTGCCCGTAATCAAGGTAACTTCCTTTATATCGAAGCAGAAAATATTAATTATATCGACCTTTCACCAAAACAATTAGTGTCCGTTTCTGCTGCTTTGATTCCTTTCTTAGAGCATGATGACGCATCTCGTGCCTTAATGGGTGCAAACATGCAACGTCAGGCGGTTCCTCTTATTAAAACCACAGCGCCAATCGTTGGTACTGGTATGGAAAAAGAGATTGTTAAGGCGTCCGGTTCGGTTATTACTGCAAAGCGCGCAGGTATTGTAGAATACGTTGCGGCTGATAAAGTGGTTATTCGTGCTCATGAAGATGAATTTAGAAATATGGATGATTGGATTTCTCAAGGTATTGATACCTATCATTTAAAGAAATTCCTACGTTCAAGTTACAGCACTTGGATTCATCACACCCCTATTGTAAAAAGAGGTGATGTTGTCTATGTTGGTGATGTACTGACCAATGGTCCGGCTATTAATAATGGTGAACTTGCTCTAGGAGCAAACTTACTCGTTGCCTTTATGCCGTGGCATGGTTACAACTATGAAGACGCAATTGTTTTAAGTAAGCGATTGGTTTCTGGCGATATGTTAACTTCAGTTCATATTGATGAATATCCAGTAGATGCTCGTGATACCAAGCTTGGGCCTGAAGAAATTACGCGCGACATTCCTAATGTGAGTGAAGTTGCGTTAGAGGGTCTTGATGAAGATGGTATTGTCCGTATTGGTACACGTGTGAGACCGGGTGATATTTTAGTTGGTAAAGTTACCCTCAAGGGCGATGTTCAATATTCTCCAGAAGAGAAATTATTGCGTGCCATATTTGGTGAAAAATCTCGTGAAGTACGTGATACTTCTTTGAGAGTACCACCAGGGATTGAAGGTACGGTTGTTGATGTTAAAATATTCTCTCGTAGCGGTGTCAGAAAAGATAAACGTTATAAAGATGAAGTAACTAAGTTTACTAATAAACTTGAGTTTGATTTTACTCATCATGTTTCATTCCTTGAAGCGATGTTGTTATCAAAAATCGCTCAAGAGCTTGATGGTAAAAAACCTTTTTCTGAATCAATGAAATCTGTTCTTACAGATGGTTCATTTGACAAGGAAAAAATCGCTGCTCAACCATGGGCAACGGTTATTACCTTAAAGGCTAAAGAAAAGTCTTTAAACGATGCGATTAAAGCAATTAAAGATTCGTTCGAAAACCAAGTAAGAATTCTTATTGGGTTAAAAGAAGAACGTATTAATAGATTGAAAAAGGGTGATCCACTTGCTTCTGGCGTTATTAAGATGGTTAAAGTCTACATAGCAATGAAGCGTACGGTTGCCGTTGGTGATAAAATTGCTGGTCGCCATGGTAACAAGGGTGTGGTTTCTACTATTGTTCCTCGTGAGGATATGCCATATCTACAAGATGGTACCTCGGTGGACGTTGTATTGAACCCGCTTGGTGTTCCGTCTCGTATGAACGTGGGCCAAATTTTGGAAACAATTTTAGGTCTTGCTGGTCGTGAGCTTGGTAATAAGCTCCAAAATATGTTGGATACCAAAGGCTATCAAGACGTTAGAAAATATTTAAGTACCTATTACGGTCAAGACCTTGTTGATTCTTATGAGAAATCATATGGAAAAGATGAAGTTATGCTGCTTGCTCGTAAAACTGCTAAAAATGGCTTTTTATTCAGCACGCCAGTATTTGATGGTGCAAATTTCGATCAAGAAATTAAGCCATTACTTGATGAGTTATCGTTGCCAGAAAGTGGTGCATTTACCTTGTTTGATGGACGTACGGGCGAACATTTTGATCAGCCAGTTACCGTTGGTACAATTTATATGATGAAATTGCATCACATGGTTGATGACAAATTGCATGCTCGTTCCGTTGGACCATACTCCTTGGTAACGCAACAACCATTGGGCGGTAAAGCTCAACAGGGTGGTCAACGTTTAGGTGAAATGGAAGTTTGGGCACTTGAAGCATATGGTGCGGCGTATACATTGCAAGAAATGTTAACGTACAAGTCAGATGATGTAACCGGCAGACATAAAGCATATGAAGCTATTGTGCGCGGTGAGGATGTTTCAGAGCCGGGTGTTCCAGAATCATTCAACGTGTTAATAAAAGAGCTTCAAAGTTTAGGGTTACAAGTGAATTTATTCAAGAGTGGCAAGGAGAAGGTAGATGAATAATCGTATGCTGGATCGCTTTAGAGAATACGTCAATGTTGCACAATTTAATGCTTTAAAGGTTGGTCTTGCTTCTCCTGATAAAATAAAATCATTATCATATGGCGAAGTTAAGAAAATAGAAACAATCAACTATAGAACATTAAAGCCAGAGCGTGACGGATTATTCTGCGCACGTATTTTTGGTCCGGTCAAAGATTGGGAATGTAACTGCGGTAAATATAAGCGTATGAAACACCGTGGTGTTACCTGCGAAAAGTGTGGTGTTGAAGTAATTCAAGCCCGCGTACGTAGAGAACGCATGGGTCATATTGATCTTGTGGCTCCCGTTTGTCATATTTGGTATTTGAAAGGTATTCCAAGTTATTTGGGTATCATTTTAGATGCACCGGTAAAAGACTTAGAGCGTGTTGTGTATTTTGATTCTTATATTGTGATTCATCAAGGTAAGTCACCGTATCCACGCAAGACTTTATTGAGTAACTTAGAGTATGAAAACTATGTTTCATCACACCCTGAAGATATAGATTTCGTTTCCAATACAGGAGCGGAAGCTATTCATGCGGTTTTAAGTTTAATTGATTTGAATTTTGAAATTAACAAATTGCAAGATGATTACAATAAGATCTCTTCTGTTGCAATACGTCATAAGATCATGCGTAGAATCAAGGTCTTTACAGGAATGGTACAAGGTGGCTTACGTCCTGAATGGATCGTGATGACCGTACTGCCTGTATTGCCACCAGATTTGAGACCATTGGTTCCTTTAGAAGGTGGACGTTTTGCAAGTTCAGATTTGAACGAATTGTATCGTAGAGTTTTAAACAGAAATATTCGTCTACAACGATTGATGGAAATTGAGGCGCCAGGCGTTATCATTAAAAATGAAAAACGTATGTTGCAAGAATCTGTTGATGCGCTTATTGATAACGGTAGACGTGGACAACCAGTTCGTGGTTCTAATCGTCGACCACTTAAATCATTGAGCGAAATGCTTCGTGGTAAACAAGGTCGCTTCAGACAAAACTTGTTAGGTCGTCGTGTTGATTACTCTGGTCGTTCAGTAATTGTGGTTGATCCAGAATTAAAAATTGATCAGTGTGGTATTCCAAAAATTATGGCTTATGAATTATTCAAGCCATATATTTATGCTGGTCTCCTTGAACGCGAATTAGCTTCTAACCTACGTGTTGCAAAGCGCATGGTAGAAGAAATGCAACCTGAAGTATGGGATGTATTAGAAGATGTAGTAAAAAATCGTCCGATTTTATTAAACCGTGCGCCAACGTTGCATCGTCTTGGTATTCAGGCCTTCTTTCCTATTTTAGTTGATGGTAAAGCAATAAAAGTTCATCCATTGGTTTGTTCTGCATTTAACGCAGACTTTGACGGTGACCAAATGGCTGTTCATTTACCATTAAGTCAGAAGGCACAAGAAGAATGTAAGCGTTTAATTTTATCTTCACAAAATATTCTTTCTGCTTCTAATGGTCGCCCAGTAACTGTTCCTTCACAAGATATGGTGCTTGGATTGCATTATATTTCTAAGGTTCGAGCTGGCGTTAAAGGTGAAGGCGTTAGTTTTTCTGGTGTACATGAAGTGATTGTTGCTTATCAGCACGGTCAAGTTGAATTACATGCAAGAATTAACCTTCGTTTGAATAATGAGATGGTACAGACTACGGTTGGTAGAGTAATTCTTTATGAAGCTCTTCCAGAAGGTTCTGAATTTCATTGGATTAATAAAGTATTGAAGAAAAGCGACTTAGCTAAATTGGTAGAAAAAATTTACTATCGATTTGGTAGCGCTCCAACAGTTATCTGCTTGGATAAGATTAAAAAACTTGGTTTCTATAATTCTACTGTCGGTGGTATCTCTATATCATTAGAAAACATGGTAATACCTGAACAAAAAAATGGTATTATTGGTAAAGCAGAAAAAGAAGTCCAAAAAGTTGAAAAACTTTATATAGACGGTGTTATTACTAACGGTGAACGTTATAATAAAATTATCAGTATCTGGGGTCATGCGACTGCAGACGTTGCTAACGAAATGTATAAAGAACTTGAAGAACAAAATAATGCTGCGTTTGACAATAAAGATGGCAAGAGTCAACCATTTAACCCGATTTTCATGATGCTTGAATCTGGAGCTCGTGGATCGAAAGATCAAATTAAACAGTTGGTTGGTATGCGTGGTATGATGACAAAGCCGAACGGTGATATTATGGAAACACCGGTTAAGAGTAACTTTAAAGAAGGCTTAAGTGTTTTCGAATACTTTATTTCTACACACGGTGCTCGTAAAGGTCAAGCAGATACAGCACTTAAAACAGCAAACTCTGGTTATTTGACTCGTCGTTTGGTTGATGTTGCTCAAGATGTTGTTATTACCGGTCAAGATTGTAAGACCTTGGGTTATGTTGAAATTGAAGATCTAAAAGAATCAGGTGATATTATTTATCCGTTAGCTAACCGTTCTTTCGGACGTGGTTTGGCTGCTGATGTTAAAGATCCTGTCACTGGTGAACTGTTATTTAATCAAGGTCACATTATTGGCCGTGATGATATTACTAAACTTGCAGATTCAGCAGTGAGCAAAATTTTAGTTCGTTCTGTATTGACCTGTCAGGCAAAACATGGTGTATGTGCATTATGTTATGGCTATGATTTATCTAAGGGTGAGATTGTTGATGTGGGTGGTACTGTTGGTATTATTGCAGCACAATCGATCGGTGAACCTGGTACACAGCTTACTATGAGAACCTTCCATATCGGCGGTACTGCGAGTGGTTTAACTGAACAACCTTACTTCCTTGCAAAGCAGCCTGGTATTGTTGAATGGCGTGGTATTCGTACGGTTACCAATCGTAGCGGTCAAGTTATTGTGGTCAGTAGAAAGGCTAAATTGTTAGTTGTTTCTGCAGATGGTCGCGAACTACAGCGTCATGATTTAGAATATGGTTCTGTAGTTTTAGTACAAGATAAGCAACCTGTTACTGTAGGCGTTAAGCTTGCAGAATGGGAACCAAACAGTAAAGTATTGTTGACTGAAAAAGCTGGTAAAATTCAATTGATTGACTTGATTGAAAACGTTACCGTGCAAGAACGCTACGAAGAAGGTGGTCGTTCAAATCCTATGATACTTGAACATAAAAATGAAAAATATCAACCAGCATTAAGTATTCTTGATGAGAATGGCGATGAATTGGTTCAATATTATTTACCCGCAGGTTCGTTCTTGAACGTAACGGCAGGTAGTCGTGTTGAAGTCGGTGATATTTTAGTAAAAATGCCTCGTGAAGTATCGAAAACGAAGGATATTACAGGTAGTTTGCCTCGAATTGCGGAACTCTTTGAAGCGCGTGCGCCAAAAGATCCAGCTATTTTAGCAGACATTAGTGGTGAAATTGTTTTTGGTGGATTACATAGAGGTTTACGTAAAGTCAGTGTTGTTGCTGGTACAGAATCATTTGATTATTTTGTTCCTCGTGGCAAACAGCTTAACGTTGGTAATGGTGATAGAGTAACCGCTGGTGATCAATTGACATCAGGTGTTCCTGTGTTACACGATATCTTACGAATTCTTGGGCCAAATGTAGTTCAAAAATATCTGGTAGATCAAATTCAGCAAATTTATCGTTTGCAAGGTATTGATCTTAACGATAAACATATTGAATTAATTGTGCGACAAATGTTACGTAAAGTACGTGTGATTGATCAAGGTGGCACTGATTTCTTGATTGGCGATCGTGTTGACCGTATCCATTTCCAAACCGTTAACGCTGTGCTAAAAACACAGAGCAAAAAGGTTGCATCTGCTAAGCCTATATTAATGGGTATTACGCAAGCGTCCTTAGGTACTGAAAGCTTTATTTCTGCAGCTTCTTTCCAAGAAACTACAAGAATTCTCGCTGAAGCCGCAATTTCTGGCCAAGTAGATAACCTCTATGGTTTGAAAGAAAACGTTATTGTTGGTAAATTAATTCCTGCAGGTACTGGTATTAAATCATTCAGAATTAAACATTTGGGTGATGATGTATCTGACTTTGAAAAGCAGGCACAAGAGGAAGAAATACGTTCCGCGCGGATGACTAATAGGAATGATGCGTAGAATGAGTATTGAGGCGCGTAGCTCAGTGGTAGAGCATTGCTTTGACGTAGCAAGGGTCAGCGGTTCAATCCCGCTCGCGCCTACCAGAGTACATAGTATGATAAGTGAATATAAGTGTAGATTTTTTTTTGAGTGAGGTTGCTGTTATGGCATTACATAAAGACGTTAAAGATAAAGTAATTAAAGATTTTGGTACAAGCGCTAACGACACAGGATCATCAGCAGTACAAGTTGCACTGTTAACAGAATCCATTCGTTTATTGACTGGCCATTGCCAAAAATTTCCAAAAGATTTTAGTACCAAGCACGGATTGTTGAAAAAAGTATGTCAACGCCGCGGTCTTTTGACCTATCTTGAAAGAAAAGATAGCGCGGCCTATAGACAAGTTATTGGGCGTTTAGGCTTAAAAAAATAAGATCGTAAGGATTTATTGTTATGGTAAAGAAGTTTCGTTTAGATAGTTTTGGTTATGAAGTTGAAATAGGTAAATTCGCTCGTCAAGCGGATGCTGCTGTTTGGATTAAGCAAGGTGGCACCGTTGTGCTATCAACAGTGGTAAGCGCTCCTACGAAGGATTTCCCTGGCTTTTTACCATTAACAGTAGATTATAGAGAACAATTTGCAGCAGCAGGAAAGATTCCAGGTGGTTATTTTAAACGAGAAGGACGATCAACGGATCGTGAAGTTCTTCTAAGCCGTGTGATCGATCGTGCATGTCGCCCTTTGTTCCCTGCGAATTATTTTAATCAAGTTCAATTATTATCAACCGTATATTCTGTTGATAAAAAAAATCTACCAGGACCTTTGGCATTGGTGGCTTCTTCATTGGCATTGACCCTATCAAAAATTCCTTTCATGGGTCCGGTTGGTTCTGTTGATGTTGTACGTTTAGATGGTTCTTGGATTGTGGGCGCTTCATACGAAGATAGCTTGAAAGCTGATGCTCGTATGACGTTTGCTGGTACTGAAGAAGGTATCAACATGGTTGAAGGCACAACGCAGGAAATTTCTGAAAAAGAATTTCTTGATGCAATGTTCTTAGCTCATGGGAAAATCAAAGAACAAGTCATTTGGCAAAAAGAAATTGCTGCTGAAGTTGGTCAAGCAAAAGAAGAAATTGCTGATCCTTATGCATGGGCTACCTGGGAACAACGTGTTAATGAATTTTTAACCGATGAGCATGTACGCAGTGTATATAAAAACGATAAAGTTGAGCGTAACGCGAGTATTCAAGCTTTGCGTGATGCATTCAACGTTCAGTACAAACAAGAACTAGAAGACAAAAAAATTCCATCAAACGTTATTGAATATATTTTCGATGACACGTTAAAAGCAAAAATTACTGAGTTGATTTTTACTTTGAACAAACGTGTTGATGGTCGTGCTTATGAACAAATAAGACAAATTACTACTGAAGTTGGTTTGTTGCCATTTACTCATGGTTCTGCATTATTTACTCGTGGTCGCACACAAGCGTTAGTAACAGCTACTCTTGGTAGCGGTGAAGATGAACAAAAATTAGAAACTATTATGGAAGATATTACAGCAAATGGTCGCTTTATGTTGCATTATAACTTTCCTCCATTCTCTGTTGGTGAAGCTAAACCGTTGCGTGGACCTGGTCGTCGAGAAGTCGGTCATGGTGCATTAGCGGCTTCAGCATTAAAAAATCAACTTCCTGATGCAGCGGCCTTCCCTTATACCATTCGTATTGTAGCTGATATGTTAGAATCTGATGGTTCTACATCAATGGCAACAGTATGCGGCTCTACCATGGCATTAATGCAAGCTGGTGTTCCTATTAAAAATATGGTGAGTGGTATTGCTATGGGTCTTTTAAAGAGCGATAGCGATAGCTTTACCGTTCTTTCAGACATTTCAGGTTTTGAAGATGCATTTGGTTTAATGGACTTTAAAGTTGCTGGTACTGCTAATGGTATTACGGCAATCCAAATGGACATAAAATACAAAGGTGGTCTCAAGCGCGAAATTTTTGAAGTAGCATTAGAGCAAGCTAAACGTGGTAGACTACACATCTTGGGTGAAATGCAAAAATGTATGAGTGTACCTAATAAAGAACTGTCTGAGTTAGTACCGAAGTTTGTTACCATGAATATTGCTGTCGATAAAATTGGTGCCATTATTGGTACTGGCGGTAAGACGATTCGTGAAATTATCGAAAAAACTGGTACAACAATTGATATCGAAGATGATGGTTTGGTCAAAATCTTTGGAAAAACTGGTGAAGGAATTGATGCTGCTATTGCTTGGATTAAGATATTGTCTGGCCAAATTGATGCTGGCATGACTTTTGAAGGCAAGATTAGACGTATCGTTGAATTTGGTATGTTTGTTGAATTGGTACCAGGCAAAGATGGCTTAGTACATGTTTCAAACATTCCACAACAACATCAACGCTCTTTTGCTAACGATTATCAACTTGATCAAGTGGTTAAAGTTGAAGTCTTGGAATATGATGATGCAACTGGTCGAGTTCGTTTAAGAATAATTCAGTAATCATAACGTTAGTATTTAAATAATTATGCAAAATTCTGTAAGAAGATTGGGTGGTCGTGCAAACGACCACCTTCGTTCATTAAAAGTATCCTATAATGTTTTTGGTGCCAAAGCTGGTTCTGTTCTGTTTGAACTCGGCAATACTAAAGTGCTTTGTTCAGTTACCATGCAACCAGGTGTCCCTCATTTTTTAAAGGGTACTGGTACTGGGTGGTTAACAGCTGAATATGCTATGCTGCCAACAGCGACTGCGGTGAGAACCCAACGCGAATCATCTGCTGCCAAGCAAAATGGTCGTTCGGTTGAGATATCTCGGCTTATTGGGCGTGCTTTACGTTCAATAATTGCCTTGGATAAACTTGGCGAACGTACCTTATTGATTGACTGCGATGTGTTACAAGCTGATGGCGGAACTCGCACGGCTTGTATTACCGGTGCTTATTTCGCTCTTGAAGATGCCATGAAATATTGGTTATCTACTAAGCAATTGCAACAATCGATTCTGAAAGATTCTATTGTTGCGGTTTCGGCTGGAATTTTGCAAGGTCATCCTATTCTTGATCTCGATTATTCTGAAGACAGCGTGATTGAGGCGGATTTTAATTTTGTGCTAACACGGTCGAATGCACTTATTGAGGTTCAAGGTACCGCAGAACAACAACCGGTTTCTTGGGAACATTTTGATCAATTGAGATTGTTGGCCATATCGGGCGCAGAGCAGTTGTTTGCATTCTTTGATGCCCAACAACCAAGCATGACTTTCGTGCCGAGTAAGGTAGCAGATGATGCTGTGCCGCCAATCGTCATTGGTCACAAGTCTGAACAAAAGAAACAACGTGATGGTACTCCTATGTTTAGTTTAGCTAATCGTACCGTATAAAAAACATTTTAACTGAAATTGTGTTTGGTATGAATCTCAATCAGCTTCTTGCGCAGATGCAAAAAACTCCCACATTCTTCTATAACTATTCAGTTGTCTGTTTTCAAGGCAATCAAAATTATCCCTTACTGTTTTTCTCATTATTATGCACACGATTAAAAACGTTTGAAGATCGCACTATTGAGATCATTGATCTCGCAGAAGAAGATAGTGCGCGCGTGCAATCAAAGTTACAAACAAGTTTTCTGGGTTTAAAAGTTTTTTATTGGTTTAAAAATATTTCAGACCTTGATGAAAAAAAGCGAAAATTTTGGCTTGGCTATTTCCAAAGTTATGCCGGCCCTCATACACTCGCTTTTTTTGTTTTAGATCAGACGACGTTATTTTCGCACAAAGATCATTGTGCGATTACTATGCCCGATACGATCGATCAAACAGCGGCTGTACAAGTTTTTAGTTTCTTTACTCAAGGTTCAGCGACAGTGCCTTGGGCTCCCATGACTGCTCGTTTATTCAAAAAGCATGAAGCAATTCCACTAGATACAGCGTGCCTTCTCATGCATTATATGCGCTTGGTTGGATCAAATCCTGATCTTTTCTTGACTCAGTGGCTTGATAAGATTCTCACCCCAGAACGGTCATTGTTTACGCTGAGCACCTATTTTTTTGCTAAAAAATCACAGCCATTTTTTCAACAATGGGCTACCATTTCTCATGATTACCCGGATGTTTTTTGGACCTCATATTGGTCCGAACAACTCTGGCGTGCTTCTTATTTTATTACCTTGATGGAAAGCAAGCAACTTGCTGAGGCTAAAAAAGTAGGCGCACGTTTGCCGTTTAGTTTCATTCAACGTGATTGGAAATTGCATACGCCTGCACAGTTGCGCGCTGCGCACCATGCGCTGTATACCATTGATTGTGCCGTCAAAAATGGTGGATCTTCTGGTGCTCTTGATTTGTTATATTCCAAATTTTTTTCGCATCAGTCGGTCTGAAAATTGAATTACTGTATTTTTTCTTCTTTCTTAAACTGGTCAGGCAAAATGATGCCGCCAGAAATCACCAGCGCCATTGCTTCATGACGGGTGAGATCTATTTGCATGATTTGTTCTTCTGGAATAATAATATAATAACCCGTCGTTGGATTTGGCGTGGTTGGGACAAAGATATTAAAATATCGTCCCGGGGCTGGTGCTAATTCTGCTGGCAGTTCTCCGGTCAAAAATCCAATGCTATAAAGTCCTTTGCGTGGAAATTCTATGAGCACAACTTGTTTGAAGGCTGCTTTGTCTTCTTGAAGGTTGAAAGCGCTGACGAGTTGTTTTATGCCAGAATAGACAGGGCGGATTAAAGGAATTCTAAAGATGAGTTCTTCAAATCCATGTACGACACGCCGCAATATAAATATCTTTAAAATGGCACCCACTAAAAATATAAAGAAAATAACGAGTAAGATTTCTGAGTGTGGAATGTGTCCTAAGCAGGTTTGTTCGATGGCGCTATTTATAGGGTCAAGCCATTTTTTGAGTAGCCCCAATGAAAATTTAAATAAGGCAACCGTGAGAGTGAGGGGTAAAATAGCAAACAACCCATTCAAGAAAAGTGACCAGATAGTATATAAAACTACTTGAATGCCAGTGCGCTTATGTTTTGCCATCGCAAAATCTCCCAATAATTATACAGAAAGTTGTTTTATTAATTCTTGTGACAAATGGTTGCCAACACTGTGTGCAGTTTCCTCATGCGAATCTTCTATCATAATGCGCAGCAAGAGTTCGGTGCCTGAATAACGGACGAGCACGCGGCCGCCGTGTAGTTGCGCTTCATGTTCGGTGATAATTTTTGCCAAATGCGGTTCAGTCAGATCTTTTTTTACCGTAATAGGAACATTGATAAGAATTTGTGGAAATTTTTCAAAGGTTTCCATATCCCAGTTGTTAGTATGAATCATCGCTTGCAGCGTTCGTAGTGCGGTAAAAATTCCATCACCCGTATTTAAATAATCACGCACAATAATGTGTCCCGATTGTTCACCACCGAGCAACATCTGTTTTTTTTCTAATAATTCTGCTACATATTTGTCGCCAACGTTTGCACGGAGCAGTTCTTTATTATGCATGCGTGCATGAACTTCAAACCCTTGATTGGTCATAACCGTCCCTACAACACCGGTTTCGTTTTCATACAGCGGATGGGTGAGTAATAGCGCTAAAATATCATCGCCATTTTTCACTTGGCCGAGTCTACTGACTGCCATAACTCTATCGCCATCACCATCGAATGCAAAGCCAGCGTCAGCATGGTGCAGGGTGACTGCGTGCTGCAATGATTCAAGATGCAGTGCGCCGCAATCCTGGTTGATATTTGTGCCCGTTGGCTGGTGATTAATGAGCATGACCTGTGCGCCAAAGCTTTGGAAAATAGTATGCGCCACTTTGTAGGTTGCGCCATGTGCACAATCAAGAACTATTGTTGTATTTTGTAAAAAGTTTTTTGGAAAAAATTCTGCGAGTGTTGCGCAATATTCTTTTTGAGCATCTTCCCACATAACGGTGGTACCAAGCGCGGTATAATTGAGCGCATTAAGATCTTGTGCGTAAAAAAGTTCTGATAGTTTTAATTCATCATCAAGGCTGAGCTTGCCACGGTGTGCATCAACAAGCTTAATGCCGTTGTCGTGGTATGGGTTATGTGATGCTGAAATAATAATGCCAAGATTAAAAAGCGGATTTTTGGTAACCAATTGATAGATGGTTGGGGTAGGGACTACTTGTGCGTCATAGATAGTTATTTTATGCAGCAAGAGTCCTGTTTGTAATGCAGCTTTAACGAGTGAGCAGGATTCTCGTGTATCGTGTCCCAGCAGTATCACTGGTGTTGTTCCATAAGTCTTTTGGGCCCATGCGCCAATAGCCATGCCTAGTTTTATAATTGATGTGATTGAGAATGGTTCTGCACCCACCAATCCTCGTATGCCGTCGGTTCCAAAGATGTTATGTTTCATGCTTGTGTTTTTTTTTCCTGTACATCAATAACAATATTACTAGGACAATAGTTTACCAATTTAAGCGTGTCAGGTAAAAATAATGTTTTATTATCCACGATCATTTGGTTGGTACCTTGATGCAGTTGCGTTGCATCAACATGCATAGCAACTGCTTTGGGGTCAAGTGCTGACAAATCAGATCGTTTTCCACTCAACGTTATGGTGACGGTGTCAGGTGCTTTAATGTCATGCATTGCATTCTGTCCATAAAAGCATACAGGAACATTCAGTTGAATAGTATTGGTATGCGATGCGCTTAACACGCTCCAAAATGTATATCCTAAAATGCAGGATATGACTTTAAGCACTGTGTTGCTTGTTATTATTGTTTTTACGTTGAGCTTCATGAATAATCTCCTTGTGTTGAGAAACAGTTGGGGTTATTAAATATTTTTGTATCGTTTTTAAAGCGTGTGGTGCAGGAATGTCATTGAATGTTTTGCCCTGCGTTACAATAGAGAAGGTGCGTTTGATTGGATTGATACTGAATACAACCGCATCAGTTTTTGCGGTAAAAAAGAGCGCATCTTGTTGCCAAGGGAGCATGTCTTTAACCGACTCAGCGTTTGGAGTATCGTGCAACGAATTGTTCCAGGTAGCATTGATGCCAAGCAATCTGCCAGTTGAGTTTACCCACAACATATTGTGTTGCTCAAACGTAACGCTTTCAAGCATCATACTCAGTACATTTTTTTGTATGTCGGTATAGAGTGCTAGGGGTGTGTTGAGCAGGGTGACAAGACTATCTTTATGTTCGATCACGCAATAGATTTCTTTATTATTGTTGGCAGCCACCAAACAGCTTCGCACTAACGTCTCCAGCCAATCAGCGTCGCCCATCCTTGCAGGCATAATATTACGTAACGTAACAAAGTTTTTTTGCAACACATCTTGATGAAATAAGATAAATAACATAACGGCAATAGGTGCGGTTATAAATAAAAGATAGGTCACTGTGGGCAGCTGTAGGTAGTAGGAGCCGAGCAGTATGCCGCAGTAGCCATAGAAATTAAATAAAAGATTTTTTTGCTTGTCTTGTTTCAGCCACAGTGAAAAATAATAGATGAGTGTTGAGAATAATATAATCTCAGCCGCATTGCGCCAGCCAAAAAAAATGTTGGCGGGCATGAAGGTAGAAAGTAGAGAATGCCAAGACATACAGAACTCCTATGTTTATCCCCAGAAAACCCCATGTCTTTCCAAGACTGGGATGAATGGGCTAAAGCCTTTTTTCCGGGGTCCCCTAAACCACGGCTATTAAGCCGTGTGAGGGGTAAATTAAAATCTTTCGCCACTAGCTTAACTCGGTATCGTGGCAAGTATCAAGAACTTGTATACTTGTGATCGTGGTAGGGTGGTGATAGACTAATGGGATCGCACGAAGTACATGATTGTTTTATTCAAGAAAGCAGGTATAATGACGCAAAAAAAAGTTATATTAACGGGTGATCGGCCAACGGGTCCTTTGCATCTTGGCCATTATGTTGGCTCATTGATTAACAGAGTTGCTTTGCAAGATACGCACGAACAATTTATTATTTTGGCAGATCTTCAAGCAATGACCGATCATTATGAAAATCCTAAAAAAGTTCGCGATAATGTGCTGCAAGTCGCCCTTGATTATTTATCGGTTGGCATCGATCCAACTAAATCTACCATTTTTATTCAGTCGATGATTCCACAAATTTCAGAGTTGGCGATTCTGTATTTAAACCTTGTTTCGGTCAACAGGCTGAAGCGTAATCCAACGGTAAAAACAGAAATTAAACAAAAGAATTTTGGCGACCATATTCCGGCAGGTTTTTTAATGTATCCCGTGCATCAGGCTGCTGACATTACTATTGTAAAAGGTAACATCATTCCGGTAGGGGACGATCAACTACCAATGATAGAGCAGACCAATGAAATTGTACGCGCCTTTAATCGCATTTATAAAACTGATACCTTAGTCGAAGCTGAGCCGTTGATTGCTGCCACACCACGCTTGCCAGGCATTGATGGCAAAGCAAAGATGAGTAAATCATTAGGCAATGCTATTTATTTATCAGATTCTGCTGATGTGGTAACAAAAAAAGTTATGAGTATGTACACCGATCCTGACCATCTTCGCGTGGAAGATCCAGGTAAAGTAGAAGGCAACATGGTCTTCACCTATCTTGATGTTTTTGATACGGATAAAAACGAAGTTGCGGCATTGAAGGCGCAGTATCAAAAAGGTGGCTTAGGCGATGTTAAGCTTAAGCGTCGTTTGGTTGAAATTCTCAATGGATTTTTGGATCCTATTAGAAAGCAACGTTCAGAGTGGGAAAAAGATCCAGCTCATGTGATGCAGATTTTGTTTGATGGTACGGCAAAAACATATGATGTCGCATCAAACACTATGCGTGAAGTGCGTCATGCAATAGGTCTTGATTATAAATAAGAAAAATGAAGAGTAATAGTAAGTACATACTAAGGAGAATATGATGGCAAAACAATGTTTTTTAAAAGGATGCAATCAAGGTGCACGTGGGGACACAAAATCAATGGTGACTGTTGTCATTGTTGGATTACTTGCCGTAATGTTGGTATTGAACTTTTGGTATCGTCCTGTTGGACATACTGCTACGTCAATTAATAAAGATCTGATTACCTTGGTTGATATTTTTACTCGTATTGATAAACGTTGTAAAATCTTAAGTTTTGATGCTCAGAAAAATCCCATAAACTTCTTGAATGTAGTTACGTTTAAAGGTTCAGAGGTTGGATCTATGAATTTAGCCTATCCAACGCAATGGGAAGGTCCCTACCTTGATAAAAATTTAACGATTCAAAATCAAGAATATCAAATTGTTCGTACCACAAAAGGTTATTTTATTACACCAGGTGACGGTGTTTTACTTCCTAATGATAAGGTGGTTGGAAAAGATATCATACTTGACGAAGATGCAGACATTGCAGCATTAAGCAACGATGAAGGCGCGCTGATGTATGATGGCAAGGCTCTTGCCGCGCCATTAGTGCTGAGTACCAATCAATTACAAAAGCTGTTAAGAGAAGATATTGGAGCAACAGGTGAAGATATGGTTCTTAAGCCAGAATTGCCTGTCGGTGTTCGTTTAGCCTCCTCCTTCGCCAAGGCTACGGCGGACAAGCAAGATGCTATTGAAGGATGAAATCACACCGTCTTTAAAAACTCAGCCGCTACCTTTTTCTTACCACCTTTAAAATTAACGGTGATATAAATCGAGGTTGCATTCTTTATCTCAATAAGTTCAACCAGGCCAATGCCAAAGGTGGCATGTTGCACCGGCTGGCGGAGTTTAAAGGGAGATTTTGGGTGTGCTGATACCGTGGCTGTTGTAATCACGGGTTCTTGTTTAACTACTTTGTGCTGCGCTGCGCCAAAAGTCATGACGGGTGATGGTGCGGTTTGCACATTGCCACTGAACCATTTACTAAAATACGTACGTATTTCTGGGGTTTTCCAATAGGAAGCATCTTCACGTTGCGCCAATTGTTTTGGTAATTCATTCAAGAATCGTGAGGGCAATTGGTCGGTCATGTTACGATACGCATAACGATAGCGTGACTGCGTTATTAACAGCCGTTCACGTGCTCGGGTAATGCCCACGTAAAATAAGCGCCGCTCTTCTTCTAAGCTTGCTTCTTGCATCATGGAGCGTGAGCTAGGGAGTAAGCCTTCTTCAAGGCCGGCCAAAATCACGGTATTAAATTCCAATCCTTTAGCTGCATGCAAGGTCATGAGGAGTATAGCATCGTGGTTGGCATCTTTTTTATTCATCTTCTCTTGCATGAGCGCTACTTCATCAAGAAATTGTTCAATGCTATTGATGTTATTAGTTTCAAAATGTTTAAGTGCGTTCATCAACTCTTTGATGTTGTCGATTCTTGTTTGTGCATCTTCAGGGTCAAAGTTTTCTTTAAGGTAAGCTAAATAGTTGAGTTCGCTGATAATATGGTCAACGGCATTTGTTGGTTTATCGGTGGATTTGAGGCCTTTAAAAATATTCAAAAATTCGTTGAGTGAGTTCTTTTTTGTTCCGGTGACTTGCATCGTCTCAATGAGCTTTTTTCCAATGTCGATGAAGCTCAAAAATGCTTCATCGTGCCAGTGGTTATAGAACAGTTCTTCAAATGCTGCACCTAAGCCGCGGGCCGGGACATTAATAACTCTAAAAAAAGCAGCGCGGTCAAACGGGTTGACGACTAAGCGTAAATAAGCAAGTAAGTCTTTTATTTCTTTACGTTCATAAAATTGTACGCCGCCAATAATTTTGTAGGGGATAGAGTTTCTAATGAGTGCTTCTTCAATGGCGCGCGATTGAAAATGTGTGCGATAGAGCACCGCAATGGAGCTGAGCTTTTCTGTTTTGCTTGCAACATGGGCAAGTTGGGCAATAATGTCACCTTCTTGATATTCAGACAAACAAACCACATGGCGGATGCGGTCGACAGCTTTTTTGTCTGACCACAAATGTTTTGGGTTCCGTTGTTTGTTGTTACTAATAACGCTATTGGCAACATCCAAAATTGGTTGAACAGAGCGATAGTTTTGTTCAATCTTGATGGACAATGCTAAAGGAAAGTCTTGTTTAAAGTTGATAATGTTTGCAATGGTTGCGCCGCGCCATGAGTAGATTGATTGGTCTTCGTCACCTACTACGCATATGGAATCGACCACGCATTCTTTTTTGGTGTCATGCGCCATTTGCTTGAGCAGTTCATGTTGCACGACGTTGGTATCTTGATACTCATCAACCAAAATGTGGCGTACCATTTCTTGTGACTTTATTTTAAATCCTGGATGCCGTTTGAATAAGCTGAGTACTTCTAATAATAGATCATCAAAATCAAGTGCTTTGCTTGCTCGTTTTTCTTGTTCGTATGCTTTATACAGTGCTTCCAAGCGTGGGTTAACGCTGTAAAGCATGGCTATTTCTTCAGTATTGGTTGCATGGTTTTTGATGTGTGATATTTGGTAGGATAAATTCTTGGCGGTGATTTCTTTGTGTAGGCCGCTGCGTTGAATGATACCGGTTAATAATTTTTGTTGGTCGTCATCATCAAGAATAGAAAAAAATGGTGTCTCGAGTAATTCTTGATTTTTTTTCAAGACGCGCAAGCAGTATGAGTGGAACGTGCCAATGAAAGGCAGTTCATGATCGTTACCCAAAAAGTGAAGAATACGTTCTTGCATTTCTTTTGCGGCTTTGTTGGTGAAAGTCAGTGCAATAATGTTGCGTGGTGATACACCGCAATTGAGAATCAAATGTGCAATACGTGCGGTGATAACACGTGTTTTTCCTGAGCCAGCACCTGCAATTACGAGCAAAGCATTATCAGTATGTTTTACAGCCTTGCTTTGTTCGCTGTTAAGTTGGCTATTTAAAAATTCATTGAATGCTGTTTTGTGGTCTATATTCATGGTATTCCAAATAAGGTATTTTTTATGTAGAGTGTAGCCTTAGAATATCATGAATCAACAGATAATTAAATAAAAGTCTGTATGCCATACTGCGATGTTTGGTGGTCAAGAAAAACCAGATGAATCATCAAAGGAATTTTACTGATAAATCTTGACACCATGCATGGTAGCGGCATACTTTGGCTTTATTCTAAACATTTTTAGGGTTTTTATTTTCATCAAAGGCTTCTTGTATGAATGCAAATATTATTTTTATTATCACCTTACTGTTATGCATGCATGGTCATGCATTAGCTATGCATGAGAACAGCAACAGAGACAAGTTATTATTTTTTGCAGCGGAACATGGAAGATTGGTAAGCCTTAAAGCAGTCATAGTTCTTGGTGTTAATGTGAATGCACAAGAAAATACTAAAGATGGAGATACGGCGCTTATGATTGCTGCAAGTGAAGGGCATAAACGCTGTGTAGCGTTTCTTCTAAAGCAACCGGGAATTAAGGTCGACCAATGCAATAAAACAGGTAGCCAGGCTTTGGATTTTGCTGTTGAACTGGGTTATAAACAATGTGCTGCACTCATACGTCAGGCGCTGAAAAAACCCTCGATCTAATTAATTTCGTTCCATTACCGACACAGTCTCAGGTACACTAGATAATAATAGTATCGAGACATGGTGGGGGTGATCATGGAGAAACATATATTTTTTAAAGTATTCATACTCGTTATTGTACTTGTTCCTGCTTATATGCGGGCCATGGACGTTAATAAGCCAAGCAAACAAAAAGAACACGGCTACGAGATGTCAGATGATCTTAAAAAGTTCATTGCGCAATGTAGGGGCCGTAAAAATGAGATGTTTGTACAGGTGATTTATAAAGCTCAGATAGCTCATTTAAAAGAATTATTGAATGCAGGCATAGAGGTGAATATGTGCATTGATAATTGCCCTGATCGTACGGGGTTGAGCTACGCGGTTAATTTGGGTCATGATGAGGTAGTAAAAGAGCTCCTTGCTGCAGGAGCGAATGTCGACGCAGAAAGCTGGACTGATTTTAATGATGCGATAAAAAAGGATATTCAAGATAGGTATCAAAAATATTATAAAGAAGGAGTTCTTCCAACCTTGCAAGTAATTCTTCATGGTGCGATGGCTGAAATAAAACCGTGTTCAGTTTTGCCATTTCCTCAAGCGGGTGGCCATGTGGCATTGTTTGATCTTGTACATGAATATGCTGGTAACTATAACGGCCGAAATCAAGGTGCTTCTTGTGAGCAAGTTAATACTATGCAAGCATATGAGAGAAAAAAGTTTCTGAGCGGATTAGGAACATCGCAACAACAAGAGAGCGCCGGTTATAATGAATTATTTAAATTATTACTTGCCGTAGAGGCTCAATTGTCTTCTGATACCAAACGACCATTATCCTAATATGCTCTTGTTCTATTTGCTCGGCTGTTTATAATCCCTATACGACTTCTCTTCAATCAATCGCGATCCACTTAGTTCATTAATTGCACGTTTAATGCGGCAGCGCTCGTCGTTGGTGTAATACACAGCGCGGGCAAGACGAATGAATTCATGGTCAAATTCTAGCACTCGTTTTTTGTCGTGGATGTCATCTTCAATAACCTATAGCGATTTGTTTATGGTGAGTAAATCTTCCCAGAGTTTTTCCAACTCGGCGGTTTGTGGGACCCCTTTTTTTGCATATAGCAAGTAAGGTATTGAGTAACGGTATTTTACCGTCATCGGGCGGTCATGTTTTGTTGAGCAGGCTGTGTGCCGAGTATGCGAGTGTTGATTTTTCTTCTGTTGCCGACCAATTGGAAAAACAAGCCAATGAGTATCAGCAGTCAAAATGACAGTCTCAGGGACAGAAATAAAACTTAGGCTCTTTAGTAATTTTTAGGCTTTGGCACCCTTTTCTTAGGGGTAAATCACCCCTATTTTCAGGTTAAAACAACGAGCGCGTATTTCAATTTGACAAATCTTTAAGGGGTGTCACAATTTATATTGTATAGTAAAATATGGTATTTTGGCATGAGTTATGTGTTGTAATCTGTGCTAAAGCTACAAAATGAAGAGAATCTCATGAAAAAACAAATGATTATTATGCTCATGTCATTATTGGTGATTACCTTATTTACTCCTATTTATATACAGGCCATGGATAATGGTAAGCAAGAAAAACAGCAAGGAGTAGCACAACGGAGTTATTATGAAATCCTAGGAATTGGTAAAAATGCTAGTACAGATGAGGTCAGCAAGGCCTATCGTCAGCTTGCTTTAATACACCATCCGGATCGAAATCCTAATGATCAAGAGGCTGCAGGAAAAAAAATGCAAGAACTTAATCAAGTGTATGGCGTTCTTTCTGATGAAAGTAAACGTAACCTTTATGACCAAGTGGGGCGTGCTCAGTATGAAGAATTAGTAGCAAGGGTTCACGCTGGCTCCCAAAATGCGGGTGATCTCAACAAGAAGGTTGATGAATTGTTAGCCAAATATCGTTATGATAAACTAGACAGGGCGCTTTTTGATTGCGAGGATGTGAGTATAGTAAAAGCTTTAATTCGTCTTAATGCTGATCTTACTTATACAGATAAATGTAAACGTACGGCACTTATGCATGCTGTATTGAACAATTTTACTGAGAAGGCACTACTGTTATTAGATGCAAAAGCTAGTCCACACGTTTCGGATAAGTATGGTTATGAGATATTGCAGAGCGCGGCTATGGGTAATAATGAACGAATTGTACGGGCGTTGCTCCATGCAGCAAGTCATTCGCGTGCAAGTCTATCTAGCGCACTACTGAGTGCTGCACATAAAGATGATACTCCCTATCAACGTACTAACTATACCGTGTTAAAAAATTTGCTTAATGCAAAGGCCGACATAGATATGGGGAACTTACATACACGTCCTCTTATTGTAGCTGCGCAGGGCGGCAATTTACAACTGGTTAATTTTTTGCTCAATGAAAAAGCGTGTATTGATCGATTTAATGGATTTGGTCAGACAGCACTTATACAGTCTGTTATTTCCAACCAAGAAGAAGTATTGGAATGTTTATTGGGTGCAAAGGCTGACGTTCATCTTCAAGACAATGACGGTAATACAGCGCTTATGCATGCTGGTAAAAGATCACGTACAAAAATGGTTGAAAATTTGATAGCTGCAGGAGCGAGGGTTGGTGAGGTTGAAGTACTTGGCGATATTAAAACTGAGAAAATAAAAGACATTTTCCTTAAAGAAGGAGTCCATATTGATGATGATTCTTGGAAAGCTCTTAAATCTCGTTTCAAAAAAACTCTCGCCGAAAAACATGTTCAAGCAAAAATCGATCTTGTGTCAGCATTAACAAGAGATGTTGAGCCTGTTTTATCTAATGGAAGTCCACGTCGTTCGGTATTTCCTTTTCCTACAGAAGGGGGTCAGATTGGAGTACATAAATTTATAGCAGATCTTGTCTATGGCGATAATTCTAATGAGCTAGGTAGTATTAATGCTATGCAGGAAAATAAAAGACTAGAACGTCGTGCTCGGCAGATACCTATTTTACAAGATGCTCATAGTTTGTTAAGCAATGCTTCATCTTCATCGTCAAGTAGTTCTTCAATGGCGGGTAAAAGAAGTGGAAGAGATGAATTAAGTGAGAGTCAACCTGAAGTTATCAAGAAGTCGCGTTCAATGGCATCATCAAGCTCGAGTTCTTCGTCATCTCATGATGATAGCGATGAAATGGATGATTGGAAGACGGATACAAA
>JAPLIR010000013.1 GCA_026389015.1 Candidatus Dependentiae bacterium
CTTGACATGTTATTAATAAATGATACTATTTGAAATAGGTTATAGTAATTTATTTTCATAAATAGTTATTTTTTAAATGGAGTTTATCATGTCAAACAAAACCAAATTCTTATTGCTCACGGCACTGCTATGCATTAATCCATATCTTTCAGCGATGGACAATAAAAAGCCTGAGATTGATACAACGCCCAAGAAATGGTTTTTTCAACGATTGTTTAACCGATCATCAGCAACAGTGGCTCCTGCGACAATAACAAGCACTATATCTGATCCATCAAAAAACGTAGGAACCCCTGGAGCTACATCTAACGTTGCACCAACCCCCAAGGTCCCTACTAAGCCAAATTCAACCCCAAATGAAACGCCTAAGTCTCAATCAACGCCCAATACGCCTGCAACGAATACTCAAAAATCTACAACTGATTTAACACATTCCTTGGCAGGCCCAGAAGACTTAATGCATAGACAACAAGCTTCTTATTTATCACGTGCAAGGAATTGGCTTTGGTCTCAAGAACGTCCACAACCAAAACAAGAGCTTCCAGCCTCAACAACTGTTACTCCTCCTACACCTAATCCATTGGTTAATGTAACCAACCCTGACCCAACATCAAAACCTAAACCAACCCCTAATGCACCGACTAACCAAAATTCAACTCCCAATGAAACACCAAAACCCCAGTCCAAACTTAATACACCAGCACCAAAGCCAAGTACACCCTCTGATCAGAAACCAAATACAAACTCAGGATGGAGCTTTGGCTCAGTGGATATTAACCCGGATAAAATCAGACAAGATAGACATGATGGACGACCACGTGGAAGATCTAGCGATCATGATATTAAACCTAAAGAAATAATACCCCCGATAGATCCAGAAATAGAAAAAAGTAGAAAAGCATTTGGTCATGATGGTTTTAGAAATTTAATACCAGAGCCCCTGGAGCAATCGCCATCTCCTTCCACTGCAACTTCGAACAAGAATCCTGCATCGACAGCAGTACCTTCGAATACTAATCCAAGCAAAAATAATACAACTCCTCCTAATGATTCAACCCCAAATAATACTGAAATTCCAAAAGTAAAAACTAATGATAATTCATCAGATTTAGATTGGAGTTTTGGATATAAGAAAAAAGATCCTACTACGGCACCGCCATCAACTGCCTGGAATGTCTCTAGTTATGTAGCGCGAAGCCTAGCTACCAGTCTTATCATGGATATTTTTTTTAACGATGAGAATGAGAGAATTGAGTCATGGAATGCTTTTGTGCGGGAATATGAAGCAAAATTAAAAAAAGAAGCTGAAGAAAGAGCTGCTCAAAAAATCGAGCTAGCAAAACAAGAGAGAATACAACTGGATGATTTGCTACAACAGGCTAGTCAACTACAAGAAATAGAGTTTACTAACGATAAACTTTCAAAAAAAGCAAAGCTAGAAAGAGCTGTTCGACAAGAGAAAAAACAAAGAGATGCTAGTTACGTGTTTGATGCTAGATGTCGTGTTAGAGATTCTTGGCAAAACTTTAAACAAAACGTAAGTAATATTTGGGATAATGGCATAATTAACACTTTGAATAATGGCAAAGGTGGGTATTGGCATCAATCACGTTTTGCTATACCTTCGCAGAGAATATTTATTAATTCATATTTTGCGCAAGAAATGTTTGAAGCTGCCTTTAAAAAAGATCCAATAATATCCCCTGCTATTTTTAAAAAGATTGTTTGTAATCGCGAGAAAGTTCAAGAAAATTTAATACAAACTCAAAAGGCTTTCAATGAGTTGAATCAACAAGGTATACTTGATGATAATGACCAAGAAATAGTACAGGCACTAGAACGTGCAGTATCTGAACGTGGTGCCCCTATTCATAAAAACTATAATCAATTAACGTCTGAAGCAAAGAAGCTCTTAGCTGATTGTGGTGTTGATCCAAAGAATTTCGAAGGTATGGTTGGCAATGCATTGCAAGTACATCTGTTTGATCG
>JAPLIR010000014.1 GCA_026389015.1 Candidatus Dependentiae bacterium
AAAAAAAGTAAACCAGCGAATAATAAAAATTTATTGAATATCTTCATAAATAACTCCAAAAATATATAGAAATGTTCTTATACTAAATAAAAAATTTATTTCTTAATTCTTCTTGTTTTTGCCACATACACATGAACCACCTGCCGCGCCACCTGCTGATTGACCTCGAGCAACCAAACAAAATTGACACAAAGTTGAAACAGAATTTTTGCCACGCACCTCATCATTGAGGCCAAGCTCGCCATTACTTTTCAGCAATAATTTATTAGCACCATACTGAAGCAATAAATCAACTATCTTGCGATGCCCCCTACAATCAGCCCAACACAAAGCTGTCCTTCCATTTTTATCCTGAGCATTAATAGCAATTTTAGTACTATTCTTAAGCAATAAATCAACTATCTGGCCATGTCCCTTAAAAGCAGCCCAAGACAAAGCTGCCATCCCATCTTTATCCTGAGTATTAACATCAGCACCTTCTTTGAGTGCGTCTTTGACACCTTCACTGTCATTAATAATGACCGATATACTCAAGTTATTGTTTGCCTTATCAATTTTATTTTTTTTCACCGATGTCTGGCTGGATGCTTTAAATTTTTCAAGCAAAGCTTGTCGTTTAGATGCTTCTAATTTTTCAAGCAAAGTTTGCCGTTTAGCAGCCTGGTGCTCGTTAAGTATTCTGGCAAAGATTCATATTCACCAATAAGGCCCCCAAGACCTGCTCGATGCCCACCTTCACTTGGCAATATACTCCCAATATTCTCTTTTTCATTGCCTGCCCTATCATCAAAGAGCGCTTTTTCAATCTCTTTACGTCTTTTCTCAAGTAATTCTTTTTTGAGACACTTTTTAAGGTGATCAGATTGTTTTTTTAGATGCTTTTTAATGGCATCAGATAAATAAATTCTCGAATTAATGGCACCAGAAAAATAAGATCTCCAAGTCTGTTCTTCAATATGAGCACCATGCTCTAACAACTGAATAACTACCTTGTCATGACTCCAATAAAAAGCTAGCGTCAAAGCGGTTGATCCCTTATCAGTCTCAATATCAACCTCAGCGCCTTTATTGAGCAACAACGCGACTATATTGTCATGCCCGTTACGAGCAGCCAAATGCAAAGCTGTCATTCCATTTTGATCGCAAACGTTAACATCAGCGCTTGCTTTAAGTGCTTTTTCGACACTATCTTTGTCACCAGCTTCAGCTGACTTAAGCAATGCCTTCTCTACCTCATTATTAAGCATTGTAGAAGTTATGACTTCTACCTTCTTAGGCGCTATAGGATTCATCGCCCTCAGAGAGCCTACGGGACCTACCATTGTCATAAACATTGCTGTCATTATTACATTAATCTTCATACTTTTTCCTTAATCACTTATAAAACCAATAATTGCTTGATATTTTTTCATATTAGTATTAATTATGACACAGCGATCAAACTTGTCAAGTAGAAATTATTATAAAAAAGACTGGCATGAGAGAGCCAACCTATAAATTGAAACATAAATAGGACCAATTACAACTCAAAATAGGGTAAAATGGGCCTCCATGGTAAAAAAACCTGAAGCAATGCGTATTGGCACCTTATTTGGTCGTAATTAGCGGGTTTTTTAGAAATGATGGCACTATTATGCTCTAAGATTGGTATAAAGCTCAATGATGAATGACACTGAACTTATTAGCCTAAAATACACAAAAACCCAACAACTTTCCTAAAATTGTTGGGTTTTTACTTATCATCATAAATTTACGTATACACTATTTAACTTTATTATCTTGTATAAATTTTTGCGCTTCTGCAATCAACTTCAAAGCATGTTCCGCTTCAGCCAACGCATATTTACATTGAGCAAGTTGAGTCTCTATGTCAAGATCATTAACTTCTTTTCCAAAAGAATAAAGTTCCTTTATTATCTCTTGTATTGCATTATATTTTCTCATGAAAGATTGAACATATTTAGTAAACCGTACTATCAATGCAGGATTCAGCTCTTGTTTTTTAATAGCTCTGGCCAAGTCATTCATACCTTTAGACTCTTTAATCAAATCAGAAGCAGCTCTCTCTATGCTTTTTATTTTTGCTTCTGGAAGAACCACAGTCCTTATCGTTTTTTGCGGTAAAACGTTTTCTTTTGAACCTGCCGCCGCTGCACCACCACCTGCTTGAGCATACCTAGCACCGTCCACACTAGAACCTGCAGCTGCTGCGCCACCAGAACCCTCCGCACCAGAACCAGCACTTGACGATGATACTGCTATCTTGTTAGCCTTTCCTATTCTTTCAAGAAAGGCTTGTCGTTTAGCAGCTTGAACCTCATTAATCATTGCTAATAACTCATCTTGATTTTCTGGTAAAGCTTCATATTCACCAACTAAGCCACCAAGACCTTGGTGATGACCACCCGAACTTGGCAAAATGCTGCCAATATTCTCTTCCTCCTGCTTATTTTCCTCAGCCTTTCCTTCTTTCTTGCCAAGTCGATCAGCAAAGAGCACTCTCTTTATCTCTTCACGTCTTTTTTCAAGGAGCTCTGCTTTTAGAAAATTTTTAACGTCGACAGGAAACTCTCTCCAATCACTACGGCCAACAGCAGCACCTGCATTAAGCAATAAACTGACTTTTCTGTTATAATCGTTAAAATAGTTTTCATCTTCATAATACGCATCAAATTCCTCTCCAAAAGCTAGACTTAAAGCCGTGTCTCCAAAATTATTTTTAGCATTAATATCTGCCCCTGCATTGAGCAATAAGGCAATTATGCTTTCGTATCCTTCTAAAAAAGCAACAGTATGCAAAGCTGTTTCTCCAGAATTATCTTTAGCATTAATATCTGCTCCTGCTTTGAGCAATAGCTTTACTATATCGTCAAATCCATTATAAGCAGCCATATGTAAAGCCGTTCCTGTCATATCCACAGCAAAAAAGTTCTCTTCATTACTATAAGTAGGTAGATAAGTTTTCCATCGCCGATTATTCTTGGTATTAACATCTGCACCGTCTTCAAGTGCTTTTTTGACAGCGGCATAGTCACCAGTCCTAACCGCCACAAACAATGCTTCATCAGGACTCGACATGGCCCGCAAAGAACCTACAGTAAAGATCATTACCATAAGCATGGCAGCCATTATCACATTAATCTTCATATCTTTTCCTTTTTTTAGGTTATGCAATCATTTCCATTGCCTATAATTACTAATAGAATAACTTCATGGCGACATCAAAGTCAATAAGAAATCAAAACGAGATCATTAAAAAGGGAAATTCGCTCATACCTGACTTTTCACTATTTACACTCTATATCAAGGCAGGTATGCTATTTTGATAGTAATCATAATTCCAGGATACATAGCGGACTAAAAACATGCAAAGCAATGCTCTTTTTTCTAAATTCTCACAAGGGCTCAGCTGGAATGCCATCTCCTACGTTGCCTACAAATTAGCTGCGACGATGCTTTCATTTTTTTTGTACGCACGACTCACTACCCAAGACTTTTCCACCTGGGTAAACATTAACAGCCTTATATTTCTTTTGTTACTCTGGATTGATTTTGGATTCCGCAAATCTATCCCTCGATTTAGCCCTGAATTTGCAAAAAACAAAGAAAGCCAAGAACGGTTTATTCGATATATCTTACTCTTCCAAGCTGCTATTCTCTTGGTCACCGTACCACTTTATGTGTATCTTGCCACGCGCATGACCCAAGTCCTCCACTTGGTTGACCACGCAACCTTCTTTTATTGCGGTGTCACCTTATTTGCTATGGAGGGCATTGTTGCCGTTTTACGCCTGATTTACCATGCACACTTCTGGAATAAACAATTTAATCTTATGCAGATGGCGATTTTGTCTCTCGAGATGGCAGCCAACCTTGGCATCGTGTTCATATACAAAGACAGCACAGCTATTTTGACCGGTATATTTATTACAAAAATATGCTCTGGTTTTCTCACTAATACACTGGCCATAGCTATGCTTACAAGATTATATAAAGATAAAAACTATCCAGGCAACCAAACAATAGATTTTAATAGCACCATGAGGGCTTTTATCAAGCATTCAGGAATTATGTGGTTTAACACTAATACCAAGAGTCTTTCAGAGAGAAACTTTCTCGTACCCCTGTTTACCCACATTTTTGGCCCCGCAACGGCCAATTTATTTAAAGTAGCCAATGATGGGGCGCTATTTTTTCATCGCATAGTGCTCAAAACTATAGGCACCAATGACACTGCTTTGTTGGCTCACGTCAAAACATTGCCCGATAGAGACAAACTCATGCCGATAGCCTTCACTAAGCTGACCTCAAAGATTACCAGCTTATGTATTCCTATCTTAGGATTTTTGGCTATTTTATGGTTAAAAAGAGATATATTGTTCCATAATCCCTTTGTGCTTCAGGCCTTCTTTGTTATGATTGGTTTTCTTTTGATGGAGCTTTTACTATCACCCTATGAACGAATACTTGAAATCAATCAACGATATTGGCTTTTGGCTTTAGCGTATGCGCCCTATCTGTGCATGCTTATGGTTCCGTTATATTCTTCCACGTATATAACAGCTCTTGGATTACTCGTGTCACTCAGCATTATTCATATCGTACGATTAATAAGTGCATCAATAATGGTATATTGCACGTGGCAATCGTACCCACTTCTTACCTTTCCTGTCAAACACACTCTTATTCTCATTACTATGTGTATGCCCCTATGCTTTTTGGGATATTTCATTGTCACGCTCTACCCAATAATTCTAATGTATGTGCGCTCCCGCATTCTGGGCTCATAAAAAGAATGCCCAGTTAACTATTGCAAGTCACTAGGCATATTGGTATCGGTATTTTTCTACTTAACGCTATAACTTTTTTATTTCTCCTCCTGCGAGAATGCTGTGAAGTCTGAATACATCATCTCTTCTTTTTCTTCTGCATTTTTTAATAATTTTATCATTGCCTTGTACTTTTCCTGTTCTTTTGAATTTTGTGTCTTTTTTAAAAGTTTTTCTGCCATCTGAAGAGGCGTTAATTTATCAGCTTCGGCAACATCGTTAAGACCGAACGAATTAAATATCTTGAGCGCATTGTAGTAGTCATTTGCTTCTTTGTCCGCATTATAATCTTCAACATTAGTTCTGGATGTCATGGCCATTAAAAATCTATCTATTAACATCTCAAGTATTTCAGGCTGCTTATAAATAACGATCATATGAAGAGCATTTTTTCCATCTTTACGAAACCGCTCATTAGGAGTTATCATAGATACTCCAACTTTCTGACCATTCTTATCTATTTGATCAACGCCCTCAATAAAGAGTTTTATAATATCTTTTTTGCCATAGAAAACAGCTTCTTCAAAAGGCGTTACATGATCTTTAGATGCAAGCCTAATAGTAATATTGGGATTCGACATTAATAATTTGACTACCCCAACACCACCACTTTTTGCAGCAAGCCGGAGAGCAACATTGCCCTTTTCGTCTTTTGCATTAACATTTGCCCCAGCTTTAATTGCCTTATCAAGCTCCTTAACGTCCCCTACGATCACCGCTTTTAATAATAATTGATCTGCTGTTAATTCAGCCATCACAAATGGCACACTTATTACGCATAATATTGCAATGAATAAAAACTTCTTCATAATTGGTTCTCCATTTTTTTATTATAAACCATTCTATTCCCTACTGACTTAATGAAACTTTCAAAAACTCTTCGCGCTTCTCATCTTGCAATATCTTAAGATTTTCAAATTTTATAGCTTTAGTTGCCACAGATAGCGCATGCTGCTCGCCGCTCAACAAAGACACAAGCGCTTGCATGCGTCCTCGCCTTTCTTGCTCAAGTCCTATGAGGGCAGAAGGATATTTTTCAGATAAATATTCGTAGTCGTCTTCATCAATTTCAGCCCCAGCTTGAAGCAATAAATCGACTATGATATCTTCACCTGCTGCAACCGCTATCATTAAAGGCGTGTCCCCGCCAATTCTCATATTTATATCAGCGCCAGCCTGAAGCGCCTGCTCAACACCTTCATAATCATTATTTTCAACCACATCTGTCAAAGCAAAATTAGGATTCATAGCCAACACAGGACTAACGATGAACCCCATTAACACAAGGGCTGTCATTATTATTATTTTCTTCATCATTTCTCCTTATTTCTGCTTATAAATTCAAAATCCGCCGCTTACGAGCGCGCTATCCAGTGGTAGCTGACTTGCCGTCATGGCACCGTGCATGAATACGCTTGCTAGTATATAAAATAGTAATTGCTTCTTCATTCTTATCTCCTTTAAAGTAAATAATCCTTCATTATTCTCTAATTAGCCTATCACATACAGATCAATAATTACAATTAGAATATGTATATTTGATGACAATCAAGGAAAAAACTGCGGAACAAGAGCATAAAACAGACCTTTTTAACAACAAAAAAGCCCAGCGAACTTATAACAAGCTCAACGGGGCTTTGATATTTTCTTAAAATGACTAAGACTGACCTATTTTTCTGGCGCTACTTCACGCATCATCTCTCGAACAAGATTAGCTTTGTGTTCTGTAATAAGTTTGTTGAGCATATCTTTTTTGTCGTCCGGCAATTGCGCATAAGGATCTTGATTGAGGTCGACATTTGCACCTGCTGCAAGCAATTGCGCTATCACCTTTTCATGCCCCTTCCAAGTAGCCATATACAAAGGAGTCCTGCCCAACTTATCAGCCGTATTGACATCAGCATCCGCTTTGAGCAATTCAGCTACTGTCGTGTCATAGCCTTTAATAGCAGCCCAATACAAAGGAGTTTTGCCTGTATAATCAGCTAGATTGACATCAGCACCCTGCTCAAGCAATTGTTTAGCCCTGTCAGTGTCACCTTCTTTAGCAGCATCAATCAATTGTTCGTTGATAAGATCTTTATGAGATATATCACGAATGCCAAATAAATTTTCTAAATCAGAATCAGACATCTGACTTGCCGTCATGGCACCGTACATGCATACGCTTGCTAGTATATAAAACAGTAATTGCTTTTTCATTCTTATCTCCTTTAAAAATATAAATCTTCTTTATTTACGTTGTTGCTCACGTTTGAGCATTTCATCTTTTTGTTCGCGATACTCTTCTAAGGACATGCCAAACTCTTGAGCTTGTTCGTACTCTGAAGGCTCATTGGACATACGAGTAGATAGAGTTTGTGATTTTGCCCCTTTGGCTGCT
>JAPLIR010000015.1 GCA_026389015.1 Candidatus Dependentiae bacterium
CAGAGAAATGCGCGGAGCTCTTGAGCAAGCTAAAGGTGTTGAAGGAAAGCTTGAAGAGATTATGCAAGAAAAAGGTGCAAAAAAAGAGGTTGTTCAACGAGTAAATCGTACTCATACAGAATGGGGCCCAGCTCTTTTTGCCATTCATCACAAGGATGATGCTGATGTGTATGTTGATAATGGTGTTGGGGTTATTCTTCAATTAACCCATATTGAACCGAGCTATGTGCCTACGCTGGATGCTATTGAAGACGTTGTAAAAAACGATATGTATGAAGAAAAAGCTGCACGAGCGGTTCAGGAAGCGCTTCTTGAAGCTCGCCAAAAGGGCAATAGCGCTACTTTACAGCAACTTAAAGAAACCTATAACGGCACCGTGGAAGCTACGGGATTCCTCACTAAAACAGACGATAAAGCAACATCAGCTTTTGGAAAAAAAGATATTCCAACAGATGAAATATTTCAATTAGAAAAAGTTGGAGCTCTGTATGTTCACTCACACGGAAAAGATGGCCATTTGGTTCGCTTAGACGAGATTGGTTCGTTTAATCAAGAGCAATTTGATGCCAAAAAAGAAGTGTTTACCCGCGAAACTGAGCGCGAAGTAGCGCGTTTGTTTATGGCCGGATTTGTTGCTTCTTTATATAGAAATGCTACAATAGAAAAAAATGAATCTATTTCAACTACACAGTACGAAGAATAATATTTATGAAAAGCAAAGCAGCAGCTAAAGAAGTTATTGCACCAAAAAGAAGTGGTATGCATGAGATAGACTTGCCTGTCGATGCAGCGAAAAAGAAGGCTCTTGAAGTTACTTTTGCGCAAATCGATAAGCAGTACGGCAATGGTGCCATTATGCTTCTGGGGCAAAATCCTAACTCCAACGTAGAAGTGATTTCAACAGGATCTCTGTTGATCGACCAAGCTATTGGGGTTGGCGGCTTGCCAAAGGGCAGAATCATTGAAATCTATGGCCCTGAAGCCTCAGGTAAAACAACCTTAGCTTTGCATGTTATTGCTCAGGCTCAAAAACAAGGCGGCATTTGTGCATTTATTGATGCTGAACATGCCTTAGACCCTGCACATGCGTCAAAGTTGGGTATTCATATTGACGATTTAATCGTTTCTCAGCCTGACTATGGCGAACAAGCGCTGGATATTGCAGAAATGCTTGTTCGTTCTGGTGCGGTTGACGTTATCGTTATCGACTCAGTTGCGGCTTTGGTTCCTAAAGCTGAACTTGAAGGCGATATGGGCGACGTTCATATGGGTCTACAGGCTCGATTGATGTCCCAAGCTTTGAGAAAATTAACCCCTGTGGTTCATAAATCAAAGACGATTTTGATTTTTATCAATCAAATTAGACAAAATATCAATGCTATGGCGTATGGGCCTAAAGAGACCACCACTGGTGGCAACGCATTGAAGTTCTATGCTTCTTTACGTTTAGATGTACGTAGAATTGCAAGTTTAAAGAATGCAGAAGGCCATTTTGGCAACAGAATTGTGGTTAAAGTAGCTAAAAATAAGGTAGCTGCTCCATTCAAGCAAGTCGAATTGGACCTTCTATTTAACGAAGGTATCAGCCGTGAGCTTGATTTGTTAGATGCTGCTTTATATTACAAAATCATTACGCAATCTGGTTCTTGGTTGGCGCTTGACGGCACTAACTTTGCACAAGGGCGCGATCAGGCTCTAAAGTTATTTAAGTCTGATAAAGATCTTGCAAGTAAAATTTATGCTAAAGTATGTGATAAGTTAGCTAAAAATGCTCCTATGGTTATTGCTGATGGCGAATAGTAGAACTTTATTTATATTAAAGGTACCTATTGAAAGAACATAAAGAAACATTACCGTTGATGAATGAGCAAATTCGTGCTGTTACTATGCAAATGATTGATCATGAAGGGGTCAATGTTGGTGTAGTGCCACGCGCTCAAGCGTTACGTATGGCTGAAGAAGCTGGCTTGGATTTAGTATTGCTTTCTGAAGGTAAAGATGGAGTGCCTGTTGTTAAGATTATGAATCTTGGCAAGGTGCTTTATGAAAAGAAGAAGAAACAATCTGAGTCTAAGAAGCATCAAAAAGTAATTCAAGTTAAAGAAATCAAATTAAGTCCTAAAATTGGCGAGCATGATTATCAAACAAAGATGAATCAAGCTATACAGTTTTTAAAGGATGGCAAACGTTTAAAAGTTACGCTTTTCTTTAAAGGACGTGAAAATGTCCTTAAGCATGAGCGTGGTACTGAGTTATTTGAAAAAATTAACAAGAGTTTCGATGATGCTGGTTTGACTAAGAACTTAGTGCAAGAAAAAGATTCTAAGCTTGGACAGTACTGGTCTAGAATTTATTATTTAAAAACAGGCAAATAATTAATAAGTGGGGAAATTCCTATGCCAAAAATGAAAACGCGCTCAGCGGCAAAAAAGAGATTTAAAAAAGTTGGTGGCAGCAAGAGCATTAAGATTAAAAGAGGCAAAGCTTTTAGACGTCATCTTTTAACTTCAAAAAGCAGAAAAACTAAACGTGATTTACGTGGCGTTGCTTACGTGAGCAAGGCTGACTTTAAGCACATTCTAGGGTTGTTACCTTATTAGTTTTTTCTGTATTAATGTATATTTAATAGTATTTTAATGAATGATTGTTACGGGGAATTATAATGACAAGAGTCAAACGCGGTACAGTAACCAAGAAAAGACATAAACGCCTACTCAAACAAACCAAAGGTTTTTGGGGCCAACGTAAAAACGTATTCAAACAAGCTTCTGATACATTGCTACGCGCACTTGCTTTTGCTACCAAGGGTAGAGACTAAGCTTTGATTTGGTTGAGAGTCTTTTGTAACGATAAAAAAAAGGAATTGTTATGGAACTTTTACGAACATTAGAAGAGAAAATTTCTTCCTTAGTTGGTATTATAAGAGACTTAAAAACACAAAATGAAGTTTTAAAAGCTGAAGCTGATAAGGCGCATGTAAAGCATGAAGCATTGAGCAAAGAAAATGCTACTTTGTTGCAAGAAAATGCTCAACTAACTATAACATTGAATGCGATGGAAAACTCCATGCTGAAAGATAATGAACGCATGGAGGAAACTAAAATAGTTGTTGATGACTTAATTAAATCGATTGATGCATTAGTAGGAAACGAGCATCAAAAATGATTAAAAATGTTAAAAATTATAAAGTAACTATTTTTGGCGATCAATACAGTTTGATGAGCGACGAGTCTGAAGAGACTATAGTTCAAGCGGCTGCATTGGTTGACTCTCTTATGAGGGAAATAGCTCAGTATTCAAAAGTTTCAGATGGTAAAAAGATTGCTGTGTTAACAGCATTACGTATTGCCTCCAGGGTTTCGGCTCTAGAATCTGAACACGAAATGATTAAGCATCACAAAGAAAAGCTCATCGATCAAATTGATCAAGAGCTTTTTTCTGTTTAGTTACCTACTTCCCATCCATGTCTCACGGTTAATCTGATAGCGTTCGCTTCATTAACCGAATGTTTAGTTTGTCTCTGCTCTTTTTTGTAAGCTACGCGCCATTTCTTTTCTTTGCTACGTTTTTTATGTATGGATATAAGAGCTAAATCGTCTCTTTGTTGCATTTACCCGATTTGTGCTCTATATAATAGACTATGATGATACTCATGAGTGTAGTGATTGATTTAAAAATTTTGTGAATGTTTTATTTTGATAATGAAAATACCGTGTAGGAATGATAATGGCAGATTTTAATTTGATATTCAGCGTGATTGCTGGAGCTAGCCTTCTGGGTGGCTTTTTATTATTGTTTTATGCAAAAAAGAAAATAACCCTTGCGCAAACGTTGCATGGTGACGTGCAAAGCCAATGGAAAAACACTAAGCGTGATATCGAAAACGAACGTCGCGAAGCAACGTTGAAGATTAAAGATGAGATCTATAAAAAACGTAGTGAGTTTGAGTTTGAATTAAAGCGTGAACGTTTGGATTTTGATCGTTTGCAAAATAAAATTAATCTAAAAGTCGAAGCAATCGAGAAAAAAGAACAACAGATCGATGATTTACGGCAAGAAGTCCAAAGAAAAGAGCGTGATCTTTCACGTATAGAGGATGGATTGCGCGCTAGTGAAACTAAACTTAAAAATGTATATAATGAATTGATTGTCAAATTAGAACGAATCGCTGGTATGTCTCGTGATGAAGCGCGCCAAGCGCTTTTTGACACTCTTGATGCGGAAGTAAAACTCACCAATCAAAAGTGGATTGCAAAGGTTGAGGAAGAAGCCAAGCAAACGGCAAAAGAAAAAGCTAATAAAATTGTAGTGACCGCTATGCAACGTTACACATCAGATGCAGTAGCTATTCATTCCTCTGGCGTTGTCCACTTGCCTAATGAAGAGATGAAAGGTCGCATTATTGGTAAAGAAGGTCGCAACATTAAAGCTCTTGAAATGGCGACTGGCATGGAATTCGTGATTGGTGAAACGCCTGAAATCATTACTATCTCTGGCTTTAATCCAATACGACGCGAAATAGCAAAACGTACCTTAGAAAAATTGATTTCTGATGGTCGTATTAATCCTACTCGTATTGAAGAAACCGTTGCGCAATGCGAAAAAGAGTTGGACGAGATTATTCAAGAATATGGCAAAGATGCCGTGCTTGAATTTAATCTTCAAGGTGTTCATCAAGAAATTGTTACTTTATTAGGTAAATTATTCTTCAGAACAAGTTATTCCCAAAACGTACTTATCCATTGTAAAGAAGTGGGTGTATTCTCTCGTATGATTGCAGAAGAATTAGGCCTTGATGGTGCTATAGCGCTACGCGCAGGGTTATTGCATGATATTGGTAAAGCGGTAACGGCGGAAGTTGAAGGACCTCACGCAACCATTGGTGGCGACATAGCAAAACGTTGTGGCGAAGACCCATTGGTTGTCAATGCTATTGCGGCACATCATGAAGAAGTTATGTTCTCCTCTATCTATGCGCCGATTGTGGTGATTGCTGATACTATTTCTGCATCACGTCCTGGAGCGCGTCGCGAAACATTGACCGCCTATATTAAGCGTCTTGAAAAATTAGAAGAGATCGCTGGTCATTATGAAGGCGTTAAAAAAGCATACGCATTACAAGCAGGCCGCGAAATAAGAATTATTGTGGAAGAAGATAGATTGACCGATGAGCAAGCAATGGTATTGGCCCATAGTATTGCGCGACGTATTGAGCAAGAAATGAGCTTCCCTGGTCAAATAAAAGTTAATGTCATCAGAGAAAAACGCGCTATCGAATACGCAAGGTAAAATATGAGTCGTTTAAAAGTATTGTTAGTGGGTGATGTGGTTGGGGTTCCTGGCCGCATGATGTTTCAAAAACACATTCCTCACATAAAAGCCAAGTATGGCATTGATGCCATTATTGTGAATGGTGAAAATAGTACTTCCCAAGGAAGAGGAATAACCTCGCGAATTGTGAAATTTTTTAGGCACTGTGGCGCTGATGTGGTGACCACGGGCAATCACATCTGGTATAATAAGGAAATTTATTCTTATTTATCATCAAATCAGGATCTGTTAAGACCCGCTAATTTTCCCAGTGGTGTTCCTGGTGTTGGTGTTACAACCTTCATGTGCAAAAATCAGACGATCGCCGTCATCAATCTTCAAGGGCGTGTCTTTATGAAAGACACTATCGACTGTCCATTCCGTACGGCTGAATCGATCCTGACCTATTTAAAATCAAAAACTAACATTATTTTTGTTGATTTCCATGCCGAAACTACATCGGAAAAAATTGGCATAGCCCATTTCCTTGATGGTTTGGTCACGGGAGTTGTGGGGACCCATACCCATGTACAAACAGCTGATGAACGAATTTTACCTAAAGGAACCGGTTTTATTACCGATCTTGGCATGGTAGGAGCGCTTGATGGTATGCTTGGCATGCAAAAAGCAGCTATTCTTGAAAACTTTTTGCATCAGATGCCGGTTAAGTTTTCCGTTGAAACTGAGCCGCCCTTTGTTTTGAGTGGTGTCATTATGGAAGTTGATACCGTTACGGGCAGAACTGTGGGCATTGAACGTGTTCGGGTTATTGACACTGAACCGAGTAATGGCTCAATAGAAGATTAATTATTAAGGAGAGTGTATGAAAGCATTATTATTAGCACTGTTCTTTTTTGTAACGTTGAGCGCAACTTCTGGTTACGCGATGAGCGAAGATGAAAGCGAATCTGATAATAAAAAAATCGAAGAAATGGGCATCGTCGTCGTACATTCTTTAAGAGCTTTAAAAGCGCTAGAAGATAGTGATGAAAAAGATGCTTGCGAAATTAAAACGCGCAAGGCAATACGCGCCTTTAATGTGATTATTGGTGAAGCGAATTTTTTAACCTATGCTATGAAAAACGGCTTAGATAAAAAAAGTGTGTATACAAGCGCGAATACGCATGGCGCACCAGTTAAAACTCAAATGATCTGTAAGGTTCTTGAAGAATTGGAAACTGCAGATGCGAGTACTGTTTGCTATGTGATCAACCAAGGTTCAAGTAGTCGTGAGGCTAGCGAATCTTGTGTAATTAATTAATATTTTCCATTGATTTTTTAGGTTTGATATGATCTTAGTTTTAATTCTCTATATGCTTTTTGCAAGCACCTTTACCTTTGGTAAAATGGCACTTGCCTATTGCGATCCTATATTTTTTATAGGGGCTCGCATGATCATTGGTGGTTTATTACTGCTCGGCTATCAATATTTTTTTAATCAAAAATCATGGAAGTTTGAAAAAAGCAGCATGGGGCTCTATCTCCAAATAATACTATTCCATATCTATTTTGCCTTCATTTTTGAGTTCTGGGCGTTACAATATGTCGCATCAGCAAAAGCATGTCTCATGTATAATATTTCGCCTTTTATTACGGCATTACTGGCCTATATCTTTTTCTCAGAGCGTCTTAATGCTCAAAAATGGTTAGGACTACTGATCGGTTGTTTTGGATTACTCCCCATTTTATTGGCAGGGGATCCACTCAAAGGTCGCTTGGCAACATTATTGCATACCTCATGGCCTGAATTGGCGTTGCTTGGCGCTGTCGTCTCGTCGGCCTATGGTTGGATGGTCATGAAAAAGCTCATGCATAAACACCATAGCCCGGTCATGGTTAACGGCATTGGCATGTTTGGTGGTGGAGTGTTGGCATTCCTTACCTCGCTGTTAGTTGAAGGAGTACCGGCAATTACTATGCCTGCTATCCAGAGCAATCTTAACACCTGGGCTCTTTCCCTCTTTGGTGCTTATGCTCCCGTGATTTTGTGTTTTGGTTTTATGTTATTACTTATTCTGATTGCCAATATCATTTGCTATAATCTTTACGGCATTTTATTGAAAGAATATTCGGCAACCTTTTTATCGTTTGCAGGGTTTACCACGCCACTTTTTGCGGCGCTCTATGATTTTATCTTCATAGGCGACACCATATCGTCGGCTTTTATTGCTTCAGTAGTTATAACCTGTGTTGGTTTATATATTTTTTATAGACAAGAACTTAAGATCTATAGAGAAGCCAGATCATCAAGACAAGTACGTCAGTAGTAAAAAAATTAACAATAAAAAAAGACCCTTTTGTCCGAGACAGAAAGGGTCTTTTTTTATATCTATAGGAATTAAGCAGCTTTTTTAACAGCAGCTTTTTTAACAGCAGCTTTTTTAGCTACACGTCTTTTTGGAGCAGCCTTTTTAGCTGTCTTTCTCTTTGGAGCAGCTTTTTTAGCAGCTACACGTCTTTTTGGAGCAGCCTTTTTAGCAGCTGTCTTTCTCTTTGGAGCAGCCTTTTTAACAGCTGTCTATAATTGTATAAAATATTTTTTAAAATTTTATAAAGGAAAATACAAAAAATGTTTTTTTATAGTGTTTGTTCTGAAAGTTTTTTTAAAAAAATATTTTGTTGCTAAAGTGCTTGCCAGTGAATAATAAGCAATTTTTTCAGGAATCATTTTTTTTAATGTGCCTATAAGAAAAATGCATAAAATTTGGCATTGTTTTTTGTGCATTTTTTTAACTAATTTTGTGTTTTTTTTTGATTTTTTTTGTCACAATAGCATTGTTTTTTTGGGGGATTATGGGTGTCTTGTTAAAAAATAAGTATGACAATCAGCAACAATGGTCTTTCAAGAACCCTTATGTTATACTTATTCTTGTGTGATTTTTATTCAAGTTGCTACAATGCTTATATAATGCGGTGGTTGTTCTATTGGTGAATGGAGCATGGGGGATAGAAGTATGAATAAACATATCCTATATCGTTGTGCATTAATATTATGCGCAGCAGGGGTGTTGCTTGGCATCTATAGTTATGCCTGGCATGAAAACAAGTTCATTAAATATAGAATTAAACCTGAACTCTTAAGTCGTCGTTATAATGAGGTTGCGTATGCAGCAACACATAATGGCCAGTCTTATCTTAAATCTCCAGTACAAAATCAAAATCTAACGTTAACCGAACAATTCGAGCGCGGCATACGTGCTACTAAGCTTCATGTATGGTACGATCGTGATGCTGATGGCAAGAGCTCTCCCTACGTGTGTCATGGGGTTCCCAAAAATATGCTTGATGATGCGTATTTAGAAAAAGTGATAGAAAAAGTCCCTCGAATATTTCGCTCATGGGCTCGAAGTATCTTGCAGCAATATGACCCTCTCAATGAATTAGTACGCGATGCCTGCAAAACTGCCTACGGCCATGGCGACAAAGAGGGTGTTATTCAATTTAGGCATGGCATATTAGATCCGGCAAGTAAGCCGTTATCTGAAGTTTTGACCGAAATTAAGGTCTTTTTAGATCAATACCCCGATGAAATTTTTACCGTCATCTTAGAAGATCATACCGAAAATCTCGAGCGTATAGCCCAAGATTTTAAGGTGAGTGGCTTGAAGGACTATGCTCATATTCAAGATAAACATAAAGAATGGCCTACTCTCGGGCAGATGGTTAAAGATGACAAACGCTTAGTGGTCTTGCTCCATGGTGAGCCAACCTTGCCTTATAAAAAACATCCCTGGATGCACCCCATTTGGGACTTTGCCTATGACACAGAATGGGAATTTGGTGATGTGGGTGCATTAAAAGATCCACGTAACGACAGGATGCCAAAGCGAGGTACTCAGGCTTATGACGATCGTCATAATGGTCCTAAAAATAAACTGTTTATTGTGCATCACTTTATTACCCCAAGGACTGGTGGTTGCTCTTCAAGTGCTAAGAAGGTTAATAAAAAGGTTTGTATTCAGGATAGACTGAATCGTCTTAAGACCAAGGCTGGCCGCATCCCTAACATCATACAAGTCGATTTCTTCGAATACCCTAAGCATGACATTTTTGAGGTCGTTGATACCTTAAACATGAGCGCAACGGCTTAATTATTTACTTTTCTACCACGCCAGAGCATTGCATAAAATCTGCGTAACCTTTTTGTGCCCATGGTTCATGATGAGGAACGTTATGGTGCTTATAAAAGGCATGTACTACGTTTCTGAACATTTGACCTTCTTGCCCCCATAAAATCCTTCCATGCGAACCAATTTTGCAGGGGAGTAGATATGCTTTGGTGTGTCCCGATTTACGCAGAACATCGTAAATATTTTTAGTGCTTTGGGCAGGGATCAGCGTATCTTGGTCAGAAGAAATGAGGAGTAATGGGATGTCTTTTGGTACATCAGGTGCAACGTTGATTGGTTGTGTCTCGTTTGGTCTATAGTTACGGAAGAGCAAGCGACGGCAAAAATGCTTTATTTTCTCTTTATTTTTTGGTGTGACAACCCGTTTAAAAACTCTACTGGTTGCCATAAAGTTTTCTGCAACATTCTCAAAATTATCAAATGGCGATTCGACAATTGCAGCAATGATGTTGGTTGGTTTATAGGTGCCAAGATAGTTAATAATGGTCGATGCGCCACGTGATACACCAACAAGTATTACCTTTTTATGATCCTTGCAGGCTTTGTGAAGTCGTTTGATGTCACTTCTTTGGCCTAAGTAGGTAGAGAGCGGGTTAAGATAGTCACTGTAATTGAATGAATGCATTGTGCCTATCATAAATGCGTTTGCACAGAGTTTGTTTGGGTGCTTGAGTGAAGTATGAAAGACATGAGCAATAAGCTTATTGCAAACGTAACCATGCGAATAGACCGTGACTACTTCCTCTTGACGCTGTTCTGCTTTGACCGGCTTGCGACAACTTGGCAAGGCGAGTGCTAAAATAAGGAGTAAGGCTAATCGCCCTAGTTTTTTGTGTGACATGCTAATTCCATTTAATCTCTCGGGTTTATTAAAATTACTTAGTCTTTGTGCTAGTATATTTTATAATATTTAGATCTTGCTTAAGAATATTTATTAATTCTTTTTTTCTTCTGAGTGACTATATTCAAGAGATCTTCTTATAGCTTCGATTGTTTCAGCATTTTCGTACTCATCGATAAAATCTTCACCTCTTTCATTCGATTGAATGTTTGAAGAAGAATATGAAGAGGAAGAAGAAGAAGATGATGATGATGATGATGATTGTGGAGTTGAAGCACTAGAGCCTCTACTTATAGCTGGAAATGCTGCAGCTGCGCAATTGGTAGAGGAATTTGTGGAAGGATTCTGTGACGATCTTCTTAGTTCTATTCTTGCTTGTGCGTCTTTTTTATTCCAGCAAAATTCACTCATTCGTTCTAGTATATAAGGTGAAAGTGCTATGTTTTTTTTCATAAGAAAAGGAACTTTATCAAAAATGGTAGTAAGAGCTGTTTGATAGCGCTCTTTATCTTTTTGAATAAAAATACCATGCTTGATTATTAAATTATCCATAAGTATTTGTTGAATCTTCATATTTTTTGTAAGCATTAATGCGGTGTATCCTTGGTGATTAGTTTTTGTTGCATCTGCGCCTGCGTTTAATAATATTTTTACTGCTAGTTCGTGGTTGTTTGCACTAGCAAACATTAATGCCGTATGGTTACAAACTGTTGTCGCATCTATTTCTGCTCCTAGATCTAGCAAAAGATTTAAGAGTAGCCCATTGCCATTTTTTGCAGCAAGCATAAGCGCTGTTATATTATGATGGATTGGATTTACGGTATTGATTGATGAGCCATAACGCAGCAATAAAAGTGCCATATCAAAATATCCTGCCTGTACTGCTTGCATGAGCACCGTGTAGCCTTGAGAATCAGTACTATTAACTTCAGCGCCAGCATTTAAGAGAATGCCGGCAGTTACGATATCATTATTATAACCTGCTAACATAAGTGGCGTATCACCATTATTTGCTTGTGCGTTAACGTGAGCGTCTCGAGAAAGCAAGAGTTCTACAAGGTTAGTAAGACCATGATTTGCAGCAGTCATGAGTGCTGTTTGATTATCCATACTTGGTACATTAACTATATCACCTTGATGGGTAAATCTGGTTAGTAATTCTGCCATTTCAATAGAGCCATTATTAATGGCTTCTATCAGTAACGTATTGCCTTCAGAGAAAAACTTATTGATCTGGGCACCTGCATGTATTAACATTTGAGCGGTTGCTAAATCATTATTCCGTACCGCAAGCATAAGAGCTGTAAAACCAGTATCGTCCTGCGCATTAACATCAGCGCCAGAAGAAAGTAGTAGTTGTATTACGGTAGTATCGTTATTTTCATCAGTACTATTGTTTTGAGCCGCCATAATCAGGGCGGTGTTGCCATCGTTGGTTATTGCATTCATATCTGCTTGCGCATCAAGTAATAATTTTACTAATATTGCGTCGCCATTATAAGCAGCAAGCATGAGGGCTGTTGCACCTTGATCGTTTGGAGCATTTACTAGCGCTCCTTCGTTAATTAATTTTAGCACCAGATGTGCATCGCCATGTTGAACTGCTTGAATTAAAGGTTGTGGCATGATTTGCTCATAAGCAGACTTTGTTTCAGATTCGTTCATAGCTCTAATAGGATGCCAGGAAAAAGAAATAGCGAAAATCGCCATAAAATATAGATATTTTTTCATAATAACCTCATAACCTCAAGTTTTTTTTGATAATAATAAAGAATAATGATGTTTGTATTTATAATTCAATATATAATAACAATAACATAAGAATTCAATTTGTCAATGAAGAATTCGAGTCAGCCAACATCTTTCCTTCTATACAGGCTTTTCTTCGATTTAAGGTCAAATTTATACCTTAGAATGGGCTTTTTAGGGGTGGGGAAGGCAACAGGCTAATTTTTAGTGAAAAGTAACTGATCTTCAGGTTCAAAATGACAATTGTTTCTAGTTGAATATAAAATATTGACAAAGTTATTCCATATGATATTCTAATAGTAACAATAAATCATTAAAATATGGAGGAAGTTATAATGAAAAAGTTATTATACATAGGTTTGAGCGTAACCTTAATGACGCTTGGGTTTACTACTTTTGCGAGCCAGGAAATTTCGTCCGAGGTGAGTAGTCTAAACCCTTATTTTTATGCAAAGATGAAGAGTAATCTGGAAATGTTAAGTACTTATTATGATACAGCTGTTGTAGCAAAATTATCACATTAATTTGTATCAAAAAATAATACAAATTCGATAGTAGTATTTAATAAAGCAAACGTGTCTTTACAATTAAATTTACAGTTCGATAGTGAAGTAGTGAAATTTCTTAATTCTTGGGATGATCTTTATAATAAACTATTAAACGTGTATGAGGAGCATTTTTATCAAACTTATAAAATTTATTATGAGCTTATCAAAGGTCTCATTTCTAAGTTTAATAATGACGAAATATCAATAGAAAAGTGCGAGAAAAGCGTCCATATATTTAATCAACAAGTATTTAGATTGGATTGTATTAAATGTGATTTCATCAATCTTTGCATTGCTTCAACACAAGGTGATAATAATAAAGAAAAAAAGATGCAAGAAGAAGTTAAAGAGATGAATAGAATTGTATTAGAACTTGGAGAAAAAATAATACAAAAAAAACAGCAATTACGTGCAATACAAGAAGAGAAAGAGCGTAAAATACAAGAAGAGCTGATACTTAAAAATGCAGAAGAATTAGAGGTAATATTACGTCTTGAGGATGCTCAGTATGGAAAGAAATTAAATCAAAAACAAAAATCAAAACCAAAGCAAGCGTCACAACAATTTAGATCTATATCGCCAGCAGCAGGTGGTGCGGCAGGGGCAGGTCAACAAGAAGATACTATACGAGTAGAAAGTAGAGCTTCGACAACATCGGAATCATTAGATGATTGTCCTGGTTGTGTATCTATGGGTAATTCACACACTCTAGAATGTATAAATCGATCATCATCGCCGGCATCATCAACATCCCCTGGCAGTAGATCATCTGATAGTAGAATATCTCGAGGGTCAACGATAGATGATGAGGATAATGAAGGTGAAAAAAAAGCAGACTGTGAAGATGAGAGAGATTCGGCAAGAAAATCGCCATCATTGAATAAACAAACAAAATTATCTCATGATGAAGAGCGATCTATTAATTATTTTCTTGAAAAAGTAATTCTTAAAACAGAAAATGCCCTATTTAAGAATCTTAAGTCTTGTATTCAAAAATATTATTCTATCGGATCTTGGGCATCAGGATGGTATAAAAACTCTAGCGTTCATGTGTACGACGGTCCTGTTAAGAAATTCTTTGAATCTATTGATATGTGTACATCATCTCATTTAGATCGTAAAGAAATAGAGGAAGCACGTAATGCTGCCCGAGGGTTTGCTTTTGAATTAGTTGCAGCAGAATCATTACAAACATGTGTGAAATATTTTTCTCTCGTCGTAGACCGCAAGGAATTTGATATTGCAACAAAAGACACCCTGTACGAATGCAAAAATATCAATTGGCAGCATAATGGCGATGAAATGAAAAAGCAGTTTGTTGAGCAGCGCGATATAGCCTGGAAAAAAGGTTATAAATATTATGTATATTCTGCTTGGCACATACCAGTAGAATGGCAGAAGTGGTTTGCATCTCAGGGAATAAGTTATAGAGACCTACAAACTATCGTTGGTGATGGCAATGCTCCAGCGAGCGCATCAAGTAAGAGCTCTCAATAAAATATCAGCGTCTATACTTTCGATCCTATTTTGGGTAGACTTTTGTATTGAAAAATATACAAAAGTCTACCCTTAGCTTTTCATAGGAAATAGGATAATGAGTTCAAAACTTCCTGATATCAATACGCATTTTTCAGATTGGTATAATGATGTTATCTATCAAGCCGAATTAGCTGATCTTTCGCCGGTGAGAGGCTGTATCGTTATTAGACCCTATGGATTTGCGATGTGGGAACAAGTTCGCGATAGACTTGATAAACGCATTAAAGAGACAGGTCATCATAACGCCTCGTTTCCTCTTTTTATTCCAGAATCATTCTTAAAGCGAGAAGCCAAACACGTTGAGGGTTTTGCCCCAGAAGTTGCTGTTGTTACCCATGCGGGCGGCAAGTTACTTGATGAGCCATTAATTGTCAGACCCACTTCTGAAACCATGATTCACTTTATGTTTGCAAAATGGATGAAGTCATGGCGTGATTTACCTCTCAAAATAAATCAATGGTGCAACGTTGTACGTTGGGAAATGCGCACGCGTCCTTTTTTACGTACCACAGAATTTTTTTGGCAAGAAGGGCATACCGCACATGAAACATTAGCTGAAGCGGAAGCTGAAGTAGCAATGATGTTGCGTGAGTATGTTGATTTAGCCGAAAATTATTTAGCTATTCCGGTTGTTGCAGGCCCTAAGCCTGAAAGTGAAAAATTCCCGGGTGCAGAAAAAACCTACACCTTTGAAGGTTTTATGCCCGATGGTAAAGCATTACAAATGGGCACCTCTCATTTGTTGTCTCAAAGTTTTGCCGTATCATTTGAGATGACGTTTCAAGATCGTGAAGGCAAACTTGCCTATCCTTATCTGACTAGTTGGGGCGCTACTACCCGTTTGATTGGTGCTATTGTTATGGCGCATGGCGACCAAAAGGGATTAATTCTTCCTCCTAAAATTGCGCCAATTCAAGTGGTTATTATTCCAATCTTTAGAAATGATGCTGATAAGCAAATCGTGCTTGATGCGGTCAATAAGATTGTCATGCAGCTTAAAGAGCAAAATATTCGTGTGCATGTTGATGCTGAAGAGCAAAAAACACCTGGTGCAAAATTTTATACCTGGGAACTTAAAGGTGTTCCAGTTCGTATGGAAATTGGTCCTCGCGACATTGCAAGCAATCAAGCAATATTAGCCGATCGTCTTGGCATGGGTAAAAAATCAGTTTCCTTAGACACCATCGCGCAAGACGCTGCTCAGCTTCTCGATGAAGTTCAAAAGCAATTATTTCAACGTGCTTTTGACCGCCGCGCTGCATTATGGCACAAAGAAGCAACGTTTGCGGCCATCAGCAAGAAACTATCTGAACAAAATGGTTTCTATCAAACGGGCTGGTGCAGGGATGAGGCATGTGAAGCTCCGCTCAAAACAGTTCAGGCGTCGATTAGATGTCTTCTGCAAGAGTCGACTTTTGCGATATGCTTTAATTGTGACAAAGCAAGCTTGGGTGATATTCTCATAGCAAAATCATATTGATTCATATACTTTTTCATAGTGTGTTTAGTATGGTGACCAAAACTATATAAACACACTATGAAAGAGTAGGGTAATGAATAAAGCACACACGCAAGATTTACCATTCTGGTATTTTACCAAAGATATAAAACCAAAACGATTAACCCATTCATTTAAAACAGATGTTGTCATTGTAGGTGGCGGCATGGCTGGCATTTCTGCGGCGCAAAGTTTTAGAAAAAAAGGGCAATCTGTTGTCTTATTAGAGAAACACTTTTGTGGTTCGGGTGCTACAGGAAAAAGCACTGGTTTTATTACGCCCGATTCCGAACTGGATTTAAATCATTTTAATCGTAAATATGGACCGGTTAGAGCTAAGCAACTCTGGGAGTTTGGCATGGCAGGGTCACAACGTATAGAAAACAATATTAAAACATACAATCTAACGTGTGACTATAGAGTGCAAGATACACTGATTGTGGCCAATTCTTGTAGAGCCTATAAGGAATTAGAAGAAGAAAGCATTATACGCAAGCAGGTTAATTATGCCAGCACCCTTTATGACGATAAAACTATAGCGAATATTATAGGGTCTACTGATTATTATGGCGGTATACGCTATGGAGGGTCATTTGGTATCAATCCTTTTTTATATATACAAGGCATGAAAGATGTTTTGATAGAAAAGGGTGTTGATGTGTATGAAGAAGCTCCCGTTACCGCTGTTAAAGCTAACAGTGTGGAGGTTCAGGGAGTAGAAATTCAGGCAGACCATATCGTTGTATGCGCAGATTATGCAACAACTGAATTAGGAAAATTAAATCATGAAGTCTATCATGTGCAAACATTTGTTATGGCATCATCGCCATTGACCGATGCGCAAGTACATCAAATATTTCCACAAGAACCTTGTATGGTATGGGACACCGATCTGGTTTATCAATACTACCGTCTCGTGCAAGAAAATAGGCTTGTGCTTGGAGGGGCGAGCATGTTTTCCACTTACTTTCCCTATGCCCAGCATGACGATTTGAGTATTCAGCGAAAATTAATAAACTACATAGAGAGAAAATTTCCTCAAGTGAAGTTCAATTTTCAGTACATGTGGCCTGGACTCATTGGCGTGAGCAAAGATATTGTGCCAGTTGCAGGTTTTGATCCTGAGATTCCATCTATTTATTATGTTGCGGGTACAGCGGGCTTACCCTGGGCTGCAGCGCTTGGTAATTATAGTGCAGAACGTATTGTGGATAATAATAGTACCATGGATGATTTCTTTCTGCCAACGCGGCCATATCCGTTACCAAAATTCCTACAATATATCGTTGGTAAACCTATCACTTTTGCTCTTTCTAATTTTATTAGTTTAGAGATGCAATAAGTCTTATTATTGCAATTTAAGAGCAGAATTTTCTAGGATATTCTTTAGGGCAATAGTAAAAAAAGGGGATGATAATGTTATTAACATTAATAGGTTTATTTTTTCTTGCTGCCTTTATTACGGGTGCATTAATTTTTAGCGGCTTAGTGGTGGCGGCAGTTGCAGGCATTGTGTATATATTATTCTATGTATTTTTGATTCTTTTTATTTTATCATTACTTTCATTTTTAATAAAAATACTATGAGAGAGAATATTTTTTAATCAAACACAAAGGAGTGAGTATGTTAAATTGGGTATTAACGTTTTTTATCTTCGCTTTGATTGCGGGATTATTAGGGTTTAGCGGTATTGAGCTTATATCACTTGATATTGCTCGCATTCTTTTTGTTATTTTCTTAGTGCTATTCGCCGTTTCGGTATTGATGCACGTATTGCGTGGTAGAGACCCGTTACCTTAAGATTTAATAGTAATAAAAACGTTTTTTAGTATACGCTAACAGAATGTTGTGTGAGAACCATGCAGCACGTTGTTAGCGTATTTTTTTTAAAATGATTTAAAGGAACTTTGCATGAGTGATTATCTTATAACAAAATTTCATACCTATTTGTTAACAGAAAAACGTGTGGCAAGCAATACGTTTAGTGCTTACAAAAGGGACATTGATCAATTTATGACGTATCTTGCATCGCGCAAGGTGACGTTAGATTCGGTTACTATTGCCGACGTCAAAGAATTCTTGCGTCATATGAAAGATACGCTTTGTTTGAGCGCACGAAGCATAACTAGAAAGATTTCATCGTTAAAAGTATTATTCTCCTACATGCATGAACATCTTGGATTGCCTAATGTAGCAGAGGATTTAATCTTTCCTAAAGTTGAAAAAAATTTACCCAATTATTTGAATGAACAAGAAGTGCAACAGCTTTTAATGGCGGCCAATCACGACCAAACAGATATTGGCGTAAGAAATAAAGTTATTGTGTATCTTCTTTATGTCAGCGGCATGCGGGTGAGCGAATTGATCAATGTTCAATTGTCGCATCTGCATTTTGATACAGGATTTATTGATGTGCTTGGTAAAGGCGGCAAAATGCGTATGGTGCCGGTTCCAGCACCGATGTTGACGTTGTTGCAAGAGTACCTTAATACCGTACACGGTACCTTTACTAAAAATGGCAGTCGTTCAACTGATTATTTGTTTCCTATTTTTTATGCAGGGAAAATAAAGCCAATTACGCGTCAAGCAGTATGGGTTATTTTAAATCAACTGTGCAAAAAAAGTGGGCTTAATCGTACCGTTTTCCCGCACCAATTGCGTCATTCATTAGCAACGCATATGTTTAAAAATGGCGTTGACTTGCGTTCACTCCAAATGTTACTCGGGCACGAAACCATTGCCACGGTACAGATTTATACGCATGTTGAGACGAGCCATTTACGCAAAGTGTATGATAAAAAACACCCTCGTTCGTAGTTAGCTCTAAAGTTTAATGGTTTTTTCCCTTTGATTAGATAACTCATTCCAAGCGGTTCAGTATTAACCGTTTAAATAATTCCTCATTGATATTTTTTAAATAAACATGCAATATGATTAGTACATATTGATTTATCGCAACCAGGACTTATGCATGGTGCATGATGCAGGTGGCGCAAAAATGAAAGAAAAAACATGAAGAATAGATTTAAATTAGGAATGTTAATTGGGCTACTGGTAGCTGGGAGTGGTGTTGTCGCTATGAAGCAAGGTGATCAAGTAATACTTACAGAAAGAGAAGCTGAAGTATACCGAAATTTACTGAATAATTGTAGCAACAAGCATCAAGCTCTTGTTGCTGCAACTCGTCATCTAGGCGTTGTACGAAAACTCATTGAAGATAAAGCTGATGTGAACTGTAAAAATACAAATAAGGGCTGGGAGGGCTGGACAGCATTGCATAATGTTGCTTTTTGTTATCATGGCGAGAGGCATCAGGCAGAGTCAATAGAGTCAGTGGTAGTGGTTAATGAACTTGTTAAAGCTAAAGCTGATATGGATATCAAAAACAAGCAGGGCACTTCTCCATTATATTATGCTACTCAAAGTACTCATAGTACGGACATAGCTATTGCACTTGTTAATGCTAATGCTGATGTGAATGCCGAAGGTTCTTCCGAAGATTCTTTATTGGAGGTTGCTGTTAGTAGAAATAAGGAAATGGTTCCTTATCTCATTAAAGCCGGTGCGATTATTAGGCAAGCATGCTGGACTGAAAAAGATGGATTAGTCAAACAAGAGTATGGCAACTCATTGAGTCAAGAGTATAGGGATACGATAAGAGCTGTCCTAACAAAAGAAGTTGTAGTTGATGGTGAGTATAAAGCGCAAAAACGTTCAGTATTACCATTGCCTACCAGTGGTGGCCATATTGCACTATTTGATCTTGTTAATCAATATACTGGTGCATACGTTGATAATAATAAAATGCCTACACTAAAACAAATCAATATAGTGCAGGAATATAAGTATACACTACGGCAAAAGCCTAACCAACGACGTAAGACTAGAGAACTCGACGCTGCTTCAGATACATGCTGTAATATGCAATAAAATGTACCAACATAATTAAGAAAAAAATATTTAATAAAGCCTCTTTACGCTAAAAGCAAGAAGAGGCTTTATTTGTGGCATACTCTATTTTAAACTCCAAATGTTATTTGTGTACAGTTTTATACGCATACTGAAACCAGTCATTTACGCACAGTGTATGGCAAAAAACATCCGCGTTCGTAAGATATATAATTCTCTTTTTTGTTCGCTTTCCATTTTTTGCAAGCTCATTATACTTGTTATTAAATGATTCTTTATTTAGCGCATAATTCATTAAAAGGTTCTTCCATGGAAAACAAATTTTTTGTAGACCAAAAATCGCTGATGGCGGTTTTGTCATCAATGCAACCCATCGCTTCTAAGCGCACAACGCTTGATGCAACAACGTCAATTTTATTTCAAGTGGGGCACAAGGAGCTTGTATTAAAAGCAACCGATTTGGAAATTAGTTTGCAAGCAAGCTACCTTCTCAAACAAAGTTCGATGAATGAATCTCGTTCATTTTTAGTTTCGGGCAAACGAATTTTTGATGTTATCAAAGAATTAGACGGCGAAATTGAGTTTTTATTAGAAAACGACCAGCTGGTAGTCAAAGCGGGTAAAGTTAACTTGGCGTTGCATATTAAAGATGCACAAGAGTTCCCCCCGTTTCCTGAACGTATCGAAAACTTAATGCATTTGGATTCTGCATTTTTACTCACGATGCTCAACAAAGTTGCGTTCCAAATTCCACAAAACAACGCTAACCCAGCATTAAATGGCTTGTATTTAGAAATCGGCCAAACAGGCATGACAATGACCAGTACCGATGGCCATTGCTTAGCGCAGCTCACTACAGAAAAATATTCACTAGAAGAACCAAAAAAGTGGTTAATGCCACGCCGTGCGGTTTTTGAAGTTAAAAAGATTTTAGAAAGTTCTGAAGATGCCGTAATATTTTTAGGCGTTTGCGGAAATCAACTGGTGTTCTCAGGCGATTCATTTAATTTTTTTACTAAAGTGTTAGCTGACCCATTTCCACAATACAGAGCTATTTTAGATAAAAAAGATTTTCTGCCTGCAAAAATTGATCGCAGTCATTTTGTTAAAACATTGCGTCGTTCATCCTGCTTATTATCCGGTCAGTTTTTAGCAACTAAGTTTGGCTTTGCTGAGCATTCGTTGAATGTATCTATGCAAAACAAAGAAGTTGGCAAGCTCGAAGAAGAGTTACCACTTAAAGATTTTACTGGTGCTGATCTTGCTATTAGATTCTATGCGCCATACCTTTTAAATGGCTTACAAGTCTTTAATGAAGATATGCTGACCTTTTATTTAAAAGATTCATCACGGCCAATTATTTTTGAATCACATGAATCAGAATTTAATTTCTTGTACCTTGTTATGCCCGTAGCACCTACCCATGCAGGCTAATACGCATAGTTTGCAATTAATGCATTTGCAGATTAAATCATTTCGTTGTTTTTCGCAGATCACTCTTGACCTTGATGGCGCAATTGTGCTTATCGAGGGTAATAATGGTTCTGGTAAAACATCGATTCTTGAGGCACTGCATTATTTGTGTTATTTGCGCTCATTCAGAACGCATAGTCCGCGCGAATTGGTTCAGTTTGACCATGAAAGCTTTTTTATTAAAGCGACATTTAAGCAACTGCAGAATTCAGATGAGCATATGCATGATGTTCAAGTTGGGTTCTCAGGTAAAAAGCGATTGGTGAAAATTAATCAGCAATCAGTGAGCTCATATAAAGAATTGTTAGATCATTATCGTATTGTTACTTTGACTGAAGACGATCTTGCCTTGATCAACGAGGGGCCCGAAATAAGAAGGGCATTCATAGACCAAGCAATTTTGCTTCTTGACCCTGAATTTATCACCACGATTCGCACCTATAAACAAGTTGTTGATAATCGCATGGCGGTATTACTGGCAGGGGGGCGAGACCACGATTCATATATAGTCTGGACCCAGCAGCTTTGGCAACGGTCAAGAATCATTCAGGATCGCCGTAAGGAGATTATCTTCTCTATTGAACAAGAAGTTAATTCTATGATTAAAAACCATTTTAATGATGAATTTGGAATATCCCTGACCTATCAACCAAAGAAGATGGGGTCCCTTACCACTTTGCAGGAGTTTCTTGAGGCTAATGGCAACCTCAAACAGGAAGAAGTTCGCTTTGGACGGTCGCTTTTTGGGGCTCATTTGGATGACATTGCTATTACTTTCCAGGATAAGCGGTCAAAAACGTATGCCTCCCGTGGGCAACAGAAGTTGATAGTTCTCCTGGTTAAAATAGCCTTAATTAGGCTTTTGGGAGCCAAAAAGGGTCCGGTAATATTCCTTCTTGATGACTTTATGACCGACTTTGACCAAGGCAGGGCTCAAGTCCTTCTGGATATCCTTGTGGGGCTGAATAGCCAACTTATCTTTACTTCTCCGCTCAAAACGGGCTTTTTTGAGGAAAAGCTACTCGGACTCGGCGCATTCCATATAAAATTGACACACTGAATTGTTAGTGGCTCCTGTGATGTTTTTCGTTTAATGGGTAGTTGACAGACATGAAAATAAACAGTACAGTAAAAGAGAATTTTATAGTAATTACCTTGAAACAACAGGTTTAAATAAAAATTACCGTATTTGACATTTGTTATTTTAAGCTATAGGCTTAAAATAATCAGTAAGAGCTTGTGATGAGCTGAGTCTCTAAAGGATTCAGGCGTAAGCAAACTCGGTTTAATCTAGGCTTCATTACTACTCTCCTTTTTTCCATCGCATTGACTTCGGTCAGTGCGATGGTTTTTTTTAGCCCATTTTTTGTGTAGTTTTCCTTATTTATTTGTTCTGGTCTTATGTTTATTGTAAGGTGTTCATGTCGTATTCAAATAATAAAAGGTATGATTTATGAACTATAAACGATTTCTTAGTGTCTTATTGATATTTCTGTCATTAGTAATCAATGCTCAAGAGTACCTCTATCCTGTCGCATCAATTACACGTGGCGCCACGCCATATCTGTATTTTATCCATCAAAAATCGTTACATAACCTAGAGTTATTACAATGGGATCCTGAGACCAAGGTGTTGAGTAAGGCTTTATCTTCTCTTCCTGTTATAGCAGGCCTTCGGGTACTGCCTGACAATAGTGGATTTAGTTTTTTTGATAAAGCAGGGCATATTAACGTTAAGTTCTTTAATAAACGTTCACCAAAGGTTTTAGAAATCTATGAGCCTATGCATGGCATTGAAATGCTGGAATGGATTGATGCCCAACATTTTTATTGCTACGCGCATTGTAATCCCCATGGTTATGACACGATCGCTGTGTTTGAAGGCGATGTAAATGGTTATTGCCGTAAAATAGCAGGGGGCTTGGGGTATGACTGCCTTTATCCACAAAAGATTGGGAGCAAGCTTTTTTATATTGAGCGGTGGAAGGAGGAGGGTGGTGGCTACTCTTACTATCTTATGAGTATGGATTATCCTGAGATTTCGAGGAATTGTACTTCTTTCAATACGACCAATAATTTTGATGAACGCGTTGCGGCATTTATTAAAAATAAGGAACAAGGCATCATTGGTACCTCTATAGCTTCCGGGGAATCTCAACAACTTATTGCCTGCGGTAGTCAGCCGTGTAGGTTTTTACATATGGTTTCTCATCGTGAAGGATTTTTTGTTCGGCATACAGAGACTGTTGACACCCTTGCTCATTCTATGTTGTTTTCGTATCACCATATTCAACAAAACGTTGATGAAACGTGGTCTATGGCGCAGCTTTTTGCCTTTGACATACCTATGGGTCTTATTACGGGAGAAAACGACGAGCGGCTTTATGAATCATTATTACCCTTATTGCCGTTTCATGTTGGACTGGATATCTATTATACGACCCTTCAAGTTCGCGCCAAAATGGCGCTACCCTCAGGGAGGACGGCGAGAGGATTGGGTATTTTTAGGTATAATCTTGAGAATAAAACAACAATTCCGGTAAGCACTATAAACTCAACAGTAAATTTCCCAGAAGAACTCAAAAAGAACGTATCTACTCTCGCCGTCCTCCCTGAGGGTAGTGAGTTTTTAACGAGCGAACTTGAAGGGTCTTGTTTTGCGCCCTTTGCCTTTGCCAACAAAATTTTTTATGGTAAAGTCTTGCAATCAAGTAAAGAAGCGAATGATTTATTATCTGGCATGTCGCTTAATGAGTATGGTGATATTACCTACCAAGCGCCATATAGTAAAGATTGATAGGGATATGAATATTAAAAAAATATTATTGAGCGTTGTTGTATTAGCGTATGTGGGAAGCAATAATACAGTAGTTTGCTCTACAACTCAGCATGGGCAAGACGAACCAATAACCGTTTATTCGCACGGTTATTTATGTAATAAATTTTTTTCAAAATTACTGCATGCATCATCAGAATATGGTAATAAATTTTGTGCAAATGCCTTTATTACAGGACCGATGAAATCGTTTAATTACAGTGACTGTTTGATTCCCATCTTGACTTATTTTGGCCAAGATGGCGATGTAGAACGCTTGCATCATGCCTGTAAGGATCATAAAAAAGTGATTTTGGTTGGTGTGTCGCGTGGCGCATCAACGATTATCAATTACCTAGGTTTATGCAAACCTAATAATATTATTGCTGCTGTGTTGGAATCGCCGTATGATCATACTGAAAAAATAGGCGATTATTTTTTAGATGTTATTTTTAAGAGTATCATGTCTGAGTATGGTAAAAATAAATTTAAAAAATTTTTACAGCTATTTTTTGTTAATTATAAGCACAATGGGATTCAACCGATATGTTTGACGGCTCATATTCCTCATACTATTCCTTTACTTTTTATTTCTTCAGAGCACGATGGTATTATCCCTTCTTGGAGCACAAAAAATTTGTATGATGCCTTGCGTGAAGCTGGCCATCAAAATGCCTATCTTTTATCGTGTCAGCATGGTGCTCATGGTAGAATTATATGGGGTAAGGATGGGAAAAAGTTCAGAAACATAGTCCATGCTTTTTATAGGCACCATAAAATCCCTCACCAGGATTCATGGGCAGCCGAAGGCCAAAGCCAATTTTTAAGCATTTTGACATAATAACCATTATCAGAAACAATTCCTATTTGGAAATATTGTTCTCTTTTGCGTCATTTTTAATGCCTTTCATAATGAACTGACTTTGTTGTATAATTGCCCAATATTGTTGTTGAAACAATATTGGGCAATTTCTTTTTTAAGCTCCAATCAAAAAAAGAATATTAATCTCTTGCTCTTTTCACCCTATTTTTTTCATTATAATCATTGGAAACAATAGTTTAATAAAAAACAATAAGGAGCGTACGATGGCTATTCTTTTAAATAAAGCTGGCGTTGAGCAAGCAGAGCGTCTTATAAAAGTTGGCGAAGTTGAAACTTTTGATGCTGATTGGAACGAAGAACAGCCAACTCCGGATGAAGTAAATCACTTTATCGATACTCATTTTGTTAAAGAATATGGCTTATGGTTTTTAGGCGTTGATACCCAACGTGATAGTAACACTAAAGAACATTACGTGTACCCTCATGGCGATTTGAAAGAAGTACAAGGTTGTGCATTAGTACACAGCATGAACGAAGCCGAAAAGAATGGACACAGAGAGATCGCTCAAGCAGCAAAAAAGCTTCTTGCTCTGGTTGAGTCATCAAAGTAATTGAAATTACTCGTCGTAACTGAGTTCTATAATTGGCATATGCCTATCAAGATTACAAGCAATGATGCTTTCTTGAAACAGCATGTGCCAATTCTTATTTTCAAGCTCTTGAGTAGCTTCAATCCATATAAAGTTAAAGTAACCGTCATTCAATAAAAATTCTTCAATGCTATTTTTTTTATCAGAATGCCCTTCTTGCAATAATTGCTCGTAAATATCAGTTACGTTGTCTTCCAATGGCATAGCTGCCATAGTCAAACAAGCAACGTCAGTAATACGTAATGATTGCAAAAAAGTCTGCATCAAGCATCGCCCTGCGGCAATATCGCGCACCTTGATTGAATGAAACCCGTTCGTTAAAAATGCATCTTGAAGAAATAAAATATCAGATTCGGTCAATGGATTATTAACCAATAGTGGTATATCAATTCGTGTCCCTAGCACGTTGCCTTGTGTCCATAATTCGCTCTTCATAGTGGCACCTCCTCCACATAGCAGCGTACAGCAATGTTTCCCCTAACCCTAGTCCTGGGATCAACGTAGCTTAAACTTAATAGAGAAAGCAAGGGCCCATTTTTTTATTTTCTGTAAAGAAATCCAACAATGTACTTAAGTCTCGATGAATACGGTAAAAGGCTTAATAAATAATGATGTTATCTTTGTGCTAATAGCGCCGCATGCCGATGTTGCCATAAACCACACAACGTGACTGCTAATGCATCAGTGACGTCGGCTTTCTCTGGCGCTTTCATCGTAGGAAATAGTTGCATAATAACCCTTGCTACTTGTTCTTTGCTTGCACCGCCAAAGCCGGTAACAGAAAGCTTTACTTGTGTGGGCGAAAATTCATGCAGTTGTAAATTGTTTTTGTTAGCAAGCAAATAGAGTATGCCGCGCAAATAACCAAGTTTTAAAAAGTTTTGAGCATTTTTTCCCAAGAATGGCGTTTCTAAGGCGAGATTGGTTACACCGTGGGTTTGTATCTTTTCAGCAAAGAAATCATGAAATATACCAATTCTTACATCAAGACTTTTGGTAGGATTCATTTTAAGGAATCCATAATCTAATACGATAGCCTTATGCCCCTCTTTTTTTATGATGCCAAATCCTGCAAATTGAAACCCAGGATCGATTCCTAATATAATCATTGCGTTGTCTTTTCCACATAATTTAAGGATGTTACATTTTGCCTTGATACATTCTATGTATTATAATGTGCATCATATATGAAAATATGCTTGCAGACTATAACAAAGGAACATTATGACAAAAAAAAATATATTTTTACTTCTTGTAGCCAGTTGCTTTTTGATAGGTTCTCTGCAATCGACCGATGCGCGTACAAAGCGAAATCTTATCAACACTCTTGAGCACGATTGCACCCTGCTCAAAAAGCAGAAATCATTTTTTGAGCAGAGAATACCCGCCCATACTAAGATTGCAAATACCTTGGACAAGAAAAGTAGTGCAACAACCGACACCAAACTTAAAAATAAACTGACACAACATAAAAAGTATAAGGCAGATCTTGCCAATCATTATCAAGCAATGGCAGACAAAACTGACAAGCTTATAGAGAAATTGAAAGCACAACAAATAAAACTACAGAGCAACGTGAGCTAATCTCTCGACACATTGGAGTAACCTATGAAATCGTATATACAAGAATCACTTATCGCCATTACCCTAATCTTATTGTGTGCAAATGTTTGCGCGGGGCCTTCTGTTGGAGATTATAGTCTTGATAGTGCTATCGCTTACAATAAATCAAAAAAAAGACAAATGGAGGTTGGCATAGCAACATTTAAGAAGAACGAAAATAAAGCTACAGACCCTCTGGTTAAGGAAACCTACCGCATTCGCAGAGAGGTGACAGAAACTTCTCTTGAGATGACAAATGCCACGATCGAATTTTTTCAACAAAGCAAAGAAAACCTTATTGCTGTTGAATAACCTAAGCAAGTAAATGTAATGCAATACGAGTTTAATCTAAGAAAAAAAATCTTAACCCCGCTCGCGGATCTAAGTAACTCGTTAATGTATTGAAGCTAAAAAAGCACTAGTCTAATCGACAAATGAAAAGATTAGTGCTTTTTTTAGTTTTTTGTTACGTGTTTATGCTTTTTGTGCAGCTATGTTAAATAGCTCTTCTACGGTATCGGAAATCTGATAGCGGAAGTTTTGCGCTAACGCCTTTTCTTCGTGTAAGATCTTATCAAACGATAATACCACTAACAAATTGTCAGAGGCGCGTGTCAAATTGTCTACTGCTTTAATGGTCATATAGTTAGTATCGAATCCTAACTTTAATGCTGCTCTAAAATCAGCCAGCGATTTAACTGGTAGGTCATTAATTTCTTTTATGGTAACACCGGGAGCTAGGGTGCGCGTGCGGTACAATTGTGAGTTAGGGAAAATATGAGTCATCAGCAATACAGGTTCAGATTGATGTTTCATCTCAGTATATTTAGCAAGACCTGGCGCATGATTAATCAACATCTTAACATGATTAAGACTTAACTCCATCACTACCATGCCACCAAAAACTTCATAATCTATATTTTCATATCCTGGGTATATTTTGCGAATTGGTAGTACTTGCGAATGCTCAAATTTTACGACGCATTCTTTGCGTTCTCCTTTTCGGTAGATAACCAGAGTAACATCTTCGCCTATTGCCAAACGAGAAACATAATCGATAATCGAGACTTTGTCTTCACTCCATTGCGTGGTCATTTCACCATAGATATCGAGTTCGTTGCCATTGATCTCGTAAATCATATCTCCTGGTTGTACGCCTGCTTTTGCCAATGGGCTGCCTTCTACGATTTCAACAACGTAGCAACCGCCTGGTGTTGGATTGCCTAAATAAGCAGTAAGATTATCAGTGGCATTGACGGACAAAATACCAAGAAATGGTTTTCTTAATAGATGAACTTTATGCAAATCAGGTAATATAATTTTTAGATCATTAATGGGAATAGCGTAACCGATATTTTGTGCTTCGGTGATGCCAGCAGAATTAATACCGACCACTTCACCTTGGGTGTTTAACAATGGGCCGCCAGAATTTCCTGGATTAATTGGTGCACTTGTTTGAATGTAATTTTGTTCTCGACCGCTTACAACACCGCTGGTGCTTTTGATAGACTCTTGGCCAAGTGGATAACCCAATGCAAGAACTTCATCAGAGCGCAATACTAAATCAGAGTCACCTAATGACAAGTAAGGAACCGTACCAAGTTCTTCACGAATGTAGACCAGATCTTCATCGGAGACTTTGAGTAAAGCCATGTCTCGCTCAGGACAAATGCTGATAATCTGAACATCAATAAGTCGTTTTCCTAATGATGGAATTTGTATCCACACAGCGATTGCTTGTTCAACCACATGGGCATTGGTAATAATCTCGCCGTTTGCATTGATAAAAAAACCACTGCCACGCGCTGTGTATTGACTTGGTGTTCGGTATGGCTGTAGCCAGTCAAGCTCCGCTATTTGAGAGAAAATTTGTACAACGGTATCACGAATCTTTTTTTGTATGGGGCGCCACAAGCTTTTGGTAGGGACAACAATTTCATTTTCATCTTCATATAATGCTTCATCAACATAGTCTTGTGCACATAGTCTCATGCTGCTGAGAGTCAGCAGGAAAACCAATAATGCTCTGTGCTTGGAGGTAGGTATCATGGTGTCCCTTTCGTTATTGTTTTTTTATATAAGGTTAGGTGTGTGGTTAGAAGTAAAAATTATAATAACTGCTTAGGTTATATTAATTATTGTTTGTAACATGTAATGTTTGTTCTGTTTTCAATACTGTATCTTGTCCGTACAGGGTTGTTGCGCCTTTAAAACATAAGCCTCCGACAACAAAGAATGCTATGGTTGCTAAAAGCAGATCGCTTTTTTTGTTACTATAGGTTGGTTTTTTAGTCACGTAAAAAATCCTTTCAGTATCAGAGGTTTTGGTATTTTTAACACAATCTAGAATTCATCATCACTGTCTTCAAACTTAGTTAGATCTTTAATAAAGTTCATATATACCGTACCTGTGGGACCGTTACGCGCTTTACCAATTATGAGTTCTGCGCTTGCGGGGTTTTCAGCTTCAGGGTTGTACACGCTATCGCGATATAAAAACATAATTAAATCGGCATCTTGCTCAATTGCACCCGATTCACGTAAATCGGAAAGCATAGGTCTTTTATCCATACGGCTATCAACGGCACGTGATAATTGTGAAAGCGCAATAATAGGAATATTGAGCTCTTTGGCCAGCGCTTTAATAGAACGAGAGATTTCAGATACCTCTTGATGGCGGTTTTCATGTTTTTTAACGGTGTGCAATAATTGGAGATAATCAATAATGAGGAACTGTAGGTTATGTTCAATTTTGAGCTTGCGCGCTTTAGCGCGCAATTCCATAATATCTAACATAGCCGTATCATCAATAAAGACTTTTCGTTCAGCGAGTTTTGCTGCAACGTTGGTCAGCTCAACCCATTCATCTGAGGTTATGGTAGCATTCCGAATACTATGATGACTAATGCCAGACTCTGCGGCAAGAAGTCGCAAGGTAAGTTGCTCGGCACCCATTTCCAGGGAAAAAATGCCAACCGAAAATCCTTGTTCTGCTGCCATAGCACCAATACTTAAAGCGAGTGCCGTTTTTCCCATTGAGGGACGTGCGGCCAGTACTATAAGGTCACCATTTTGGAAGCCGGACGTCATTTGGTCTAGTTTTTTATAACCAGAAGGAATTCCGGTGATTCCTTTGCTGTGACTTTTAATATCAGAAAGATGTTGGAATGTTTTTTTCAACCAAATATCAAGTTGGATAAAGCTTTGGCCGGTGCGCTTGTTTGATATTTGGAAAATTGTTTTTTCTGCTTGATCAAGGACGGATTCTATTCCTTGCTCGTCTTGATTGTAACAGTTAGAGACAATATTGCTGGCTGAGGTAATGAGCTCTCGCAATACTGACTTTTCTTTTATTATGTTTGCATGTTGTTCGATAAGGCCAACCGATGGAATGTCTTCTTGTAGAGAAACCAGATAGACAATGCCGCCAATTGCTTCCAACTTCTCTTTTTTAGAAAGTTCATCTTGAAGCGTTACTAAATCAATACGTTTGAGTTGATGTACAAGATCTAAAATTGCTTGATAAATAACTTGATGAGCTGGACTATAAAAATCGTTGGCAAAGAGCTTTTCTGAAACTCTTCCTAAATATTCATCGTTCAAGAGCAACGCGCCGAGTACGGCGCGCTCTGCTTCAAGGCTGCAGGGAAGTTGTTTGCCCAAAAAAGTTGAGTGATCTACAGCCTTGGAATTATCATAAGAATTCCGCTGTTTATTAGTATATGCCAATGCAAACTCATAATAAGGTAATGAAAATTACTCAGAAACTATGTTGACGTTGATAACTGGTTGTAATGTTGAAGATAGTTTAATGGTAACTTCGTGACTACCTTTTGCTTTAATTGATTTACCAAATTCAATTTGACTTTTGGTAACGCTAATGCCTTTTTCTGCTAATACATCAACAATTTCTGATGCGTTAACGGAACCATATAATTTGCCATCATCATGCAACTTACGTTTTAATGTTACCTTTAGTCCATTAATTTTTTCGGCAAGCATTGAAGTCTTTGTTGCAACAACTTCTTTACGTTTTTCAACAATCTTTTCACGTTTTTTAAATGATTCTTCGTTATTGGGAGTTACTTCTACAGCAAGTTTGCGCGCTAGTAAAAAGTTTGTACCAAAGCCGTCAGCTACTTTGATAATTTCGCCTGCCATGCCTATTTTTTCAACATTTTTTAGTAAAAAAACTTTCATTATAGTTCCTTTGTAACGATGATTTATGATGCTACTATTGTTGATTAGTATAGATCAAAAAATGTTTATTGAAAACATACAAAGCATAATAAATCGGCTGATAATTTTATAAAGTTGCGCATAGTTTTTTTGTAGAGAATTCGTTATTAATTTTTTTAAATTATTTTGTAAAAAGTCCGTTTTAATGTTTTCAAAAATGAGTTTGGATGCGAAAAAGAGGAGGAATTATTTTTACATAATGGAGAAATTATGCGTCACAAAGGTCGTTTTATGAAGAATGATTTAAATGAATTTATGGTGCGTAAAACGCACCATAAATAATGAATTAAGTTACTTTGTTCTTTTAGTTTTTTTCATCGATTTCGTTGTCCAGGTGCCAATCGACAATCGAAGTACTTATCGTGCCGTCATCAAGCGTTTTTTGTTTGCATTGGCATGATACGATAAGTACAAGATTATTATCTTTGTACAACTGTGCGATTATAGAGATAGGTTCTGATGCGGATTTTAATATAACTTTGGTGACATATAATGCGGCAATTTTTGATGGCCAACGATCAAGAGTAATTACATGCTCTTCTTCTTCGCTTTCAATTAACTGGTCGTAATGAATCTTTGCGTACAGAACACCATAATTAAGCACCCCTTCTGCCAAGCGCAGTTGCTGTTCATACGCAACTCGTTGTAGCGCCATATCAAGCGCCAAAGTAGTATTCCGCCATACCATGGTAATCAATATGGTCAATGCACTCACCACAAATAATACCATAAGAAGACTTGACCCTTTTTTGTTTTTCATAGCTCTCTGTTTTTTAATGCAATGGTAGTCGATAGTTTATTAAGTTCAAAATGTACCAAGCGCACATTATTATCATTATCAACGCCCCGCTGAAATTTAACGGTGTCAACATTGTCTGCTATTAAATTTTTCGTTTTTTTAACCCATGATTGTGATGATGCATTATAGGTGCCTTCCGATCGAAATAATGAATTTTTTTCAAACGACCACCCAATGTCAACGCCCCGCGAATGCCAAATGAGTTCCTGCTCAGTAACTTTTTTCCATTGATCTGTATTTGCGCTCGCCATACGAATGTCTCGTGTTAACACATCGCAAGCAGCGTATAATTCAATAAGTTTTGCAATGCGCGAGCTGGAAGCTTTTAATCGCATGTGCATAGGAATCATCCAATTAAAAAGCACCATCATCATCATGCTAAAAAGCCCACAATAGATAACGCATTCAACTAATGAAAATCCTTGTTTTGTTTTCACAAACTCTCTTTATGTAAAGGCAGTCCTGAGACAATGGTTACTGATTTTTTATTTCCCGCCATCGTTTGCCAAGTAACATCAACTTCTACAATAGTAAAATGTTCCATACCTTTTTGCGCATCCTTTAATGACTGCGTATGCCACGAGACAATAAATGGTTCTTTTTCTATTCCCTGTTTTTTTGGCATAACACCCTCAATCATCGCTTTTTCTAATACAGAACCCGCCAACGTAGTTGCCTCAAGATAACGGCGAGCCTCATGATGCCATGTAGCAATCTGGGCATAAAAATAGGCTGAAATAACCGTAGCGCCACTCAGTAAAGCTAAAGCCGCCATAAGCTCGATGAGTAAAAACCCTTGAGTCCTATTGCCCTTTAAACCTGGAAATAGCTCTTGCTTGCTCACCTATCTTCCTTTAAGAATTACATATTGAATATTTTTTGTTTATATGCTACCTTATTACTATGGTATAGAGATACCATTTCAAAAAGGTTATTGTGTGTTGTTACTTTTAAAACTGAGGATACTATGAACCATAAAAAAATAACAAGCGTCTTTTTTGTCCTACTCTTAGGCACCCTACTCTCTGTTCGTACTGAAGCAACACAACCACCACAAAATTTTCCTGGCATGGGTGGACAAGCATTAACCGTGGAAGACCTGCAGGCAATGGAGCAAGCAGTCGAAATGGAACGCGCCAAAATGACACCCGCAGAACGAGCACAATTTGATAACGACGTCGCACAGTTGACCAAAGAATTAGAACAAATGAAACCTGAAGATCTTGAAATGTTTATCGATCAAGTTCTTTTTGGACAACCAGCACCAGAACAACCAATGCCAGAAGTAACACCTGTAGCACAACCTGTTACAGCAACAGAAGCACCAAAAGCTGCGCCAAGAGTTGAAGTCTCGCAAAAAATGCTGAGCAAGCAAGAGGAAGCATTACAAAAGATTGATGGCATCATCAAAAATACTGAAAGCTTTTTAAATAAAGTAGCTATTATGGTTGAGTTTCCCGGTAAAATAAAGAAATGGGCCGAACAAGGTACCATTACTGGCTGGAGACCTAATTATATGTGGGATACTGACGAAACTAATGCTAAAAAAGCTAAAGAAAACATTAGTATTAAAAAACAACTGGAAGAATTAGTCCAAAAACTATCAACCCTTAAAGAAAAAGATCCTAAAACAAAGAACTACAAGCATCTGAGCGCTTTGATTGATGATGAATCGTTGTATAACAATCTTGGCAAATTATACAGTAGCTTGGTCAAACTCGAACCACAAGTAGAAGTTTATGAATTTGGTTTAGAACAAGTCAGTAAAGAAGTACGCAAAATAATGCGTAAAATCTTGAGTGAATATATCGAAGCTTTATTCTCATTGGATATCCCTGCGGATATCGACAAAGTTATTGCCCGATATACCCCAACAGCAAAACAATTGACCGAAGAAGAAGAGAAAGCTACCAAGAAAGCATTCGAAGAATCCAAGAAAAAACAAAAAACAGAAAGAACTGTTGTTGCAGGCAAAGCAGAATCCGCAGATGATTATTCAGGTGGATCTAGAGGCGGCAGTGATTATTATAATCCGTATAGCTCACCTTATTACTCACCTGATTATTCTTCTGGTGGACGTGACGACTCAAGCCACGATGCTACAGATAAGCAAGGCGGCGACAAACAAGGCGGCGCAGGAAAATCTGGCAGCAGCGGAAGCGATACCAAGAAAGATGATAAAGAAAAAGATGAAAAAGGTGACGGTAAATCTAAAGGTAGCGGCAGTAAAGATGAGAAAAAAGAAGAACCAACAAGTACGGCAAAACTCATACAACGATTAAATGACGCTCTTTTTGATGCGCGATGGGCTGATGATTACAACACAATATTAATAAAGCTTAAACAAGCTACCGGTATAATGAAGGGATTGAAAAAAGCGCTTGATAGCGATCTTTCAAAAGCGAATAAAATAGATAAAGTTAAAAAAGATACTACTGAAATCAAAAAAACTTGCGACGGATACTTCAAAGATATAGAAGAGAATCTTAAACCGCACCAAGAGGAATTGACTAAGAAAATAATTGAAGAAAAAAAAGCAACAAAGATCAAAACAGCAAAAGAAACTGAAGAAAAACAGGCAAGAGAAAAGAAATCTGAAGATGAAAATAAAAAAGCTATAGCTGAAGAAGTTGCCAAAGCTACTCCCTTAGCAAGCCCAGCAATAGGCGATCTTATTGCTGATTATTCTGCAGTAAAAGATGAAAAAAAATCAGAAGAAGAAACAGTAGAAGAATTGCTACCTTCTGAAAAAGCTTTAAATGATCTACAAAAAACTATCGATGAATTTAAAAAAGCTCGTGCCGATTTCTAATACGAGCATATTTTAATAAACTAACCAAGGGGCATGCCGACAATGGCAGCCCCTTTTTTATTACACTGCTTGGATCTCCCCTGTTTAAAATCCGTATTTTAACTCACTTCATTCTGTGATGCCCGAGTGAGACCTATATAGACATAAACAAAGTATTATGCGACATCTGACTCTCTCGGCAATCAATCTTTTTCATCACAAGAATATTGCATAAAAATAACTTATGATCTTATACTCTATATCGATCGAAAAAATTATTATAAAAATTAGGAGCCCCTCATATGAAGCAAAAAAATTATATACTCTGTATTCTTGGATTACTTTCCATGCTGTCATCCGACGCGTTGGGTAAAACATCCGCGTTGAGTAAGATGTTACGCAAGAATGAAAGCAAAAAAAAACCACTCTCTCTTGAGCAATCTCTTGTAAAAGCAACCGAAGTTTCATATGAGCTAGCACTACAGGAAGGTAAAGTTACACCAGCTCTGCAAGCCGTAAAAGTAGTCACCGCTACAAAACCCTTGCCAGGTCCTGTGGGAGACAAAGTGATAGTAGCACAAGCAATAGCGACACAAGATGCTACAACCACTCTCAAAAAACCTGCCGTACAAGAAATGAAATTAGCCCAACAAACAAAAGAAGCAAAAAATGTATTAACTCGTGCTGAAGATACCGACAAAACGTTAACGGTTGCCAGCAATGAAGAAGCGCTGGAACAATCAATACCACAAAACAAAAAGTGGCAAAAGCAAGACTTTGACAAGAAGCTAAAACAAATTCAACAGGCTGCGAATATGAAAATAGCTCAGGAAAAATCTGCTACACAAAAAGTCCAAGAGGCCTTAAGCACGCTGAGAAAAGAAGCTAAAAAACAGATTCAAAAAGAACAAGTAAAAGCAGAAATCACTATTGCTTCATTAAACAAGAAAATACAAACACTCGATCGCAACAATAAAAATCTACAAGAAAAAATGACCCTAACTCAACAAGAGGTACAAGAACAGATTACACAAGCCCTAGCCCAAAATAAACAAGAGCTAGAAGCTCATACTCAAGCAACCATCGCAAGCGTGAAAAAGCAATTAGAAGAGACAAAAACCAAGAGTCTCGAGGAAATCAAGATACTGAAAGAAAAGTATCCTGAACAAGTTATTGCCCTTCAAGAGGAAATCAAGATTCTCAAAGAAACCTACCCTCAAAAAGTTGTTGCACTTCAAGAGGAAATCAAAAATAACAGCATAGCTTTTCAAAAAGAACGCGATCTTTTAGCTTTACAACTTAAAGAAACAAAACAACAATGTGCTCACTTGCAAGTGCACAACAAAACAGTACAAGAAGCTGCACAAATGGCTTTAAAGGCACAATTAGCACAAGCAAAAGCTTGCGAAGCTCGAGATCTGGCGCACCTTAAGAACGACCAGGCAATCAACAATGCAATTGCTTCAAGCGAAAGATTAGATGACTCACTCAGAAGAATACGAGACCGAAAAAACATCGCCGAAACAGCTGCAAAAAAAGCGTCTGATAAAATACAAGTACTAGCTCAAGCAGTAAATAGAGTCCTTGAAGCCGATACGCCTCAAGCTGCCTCTAAAGCATTACAAGCAGTAAACGAAGCTGCATTAGAAACAGCACAGGCTAACACCCGTGCGTGGGAATCGGTAGAACAAATCGAAGATCTTATTGCATAAGAAAGTTACGGTTCTATAAATGAAAGAGCCCGGCTTTATAGTTTGTAGCTATAAAGCCGGGCTCTTTGTATATTTTTATTGACTCGCAAACAGTACTTCTGGTTATCTTGATATCAAAACCTTTTAATCGATCGGACCCATGATGAATATAATGAAAAAAGCTCTTATATGTCTGGCTATAACATCATTAACAACTGCGCCAGTTTATACTGATACCGCAATGCACAACAAAGGTTATTGTCCCGACTGTATCATTAAAGAACTCGATGATGCTGTTACAAAAGCAGCTGCATCACTCAAAAAAGCTCAAGAGGTCCTTGTTATCGTTCCCGAAGCACAAAGCCTTGTTCGCAAGATCACGCAACTGTATACCGATGTAACAAAGTTGCGTGATGCAGCCCTAGCAAAACCATTAACGCTAAAAGAATTAAACTCATTAAAATATCAAGCCCAAGCTCTCGCTCAACAAACAGAAGATATTCTTAATAAATATATCGTTACCCTTTTTGGTTCTTAATAATATAACGTCTAAGCTTTAACGATCTCAACACAACGCTTACAGAGCTTATGCTCATGGGTTGAAACTTCCCATTGCCAACAACGAGGGCACTTATCACCAGCAGCTTTTTCTACTAATACAAAAAAACCTGTGAATTCAGAAGACGGAAGATCGCCCTGCTTGTCGGCAATAATGCATTGGGAGATAATCACAAATTCCTCAAAAAATGCTTCGACGGTTTGTCCCGATTCCTGCAATTGTTTAAAAAAATGTTGCACAAGGTCATACTGAGGCATGATAGGATCACAATACAAAGTAATTTTCACTTCTAATGAATGTTTAATAATCCCTGGTGCACGCAATCCTTCGATAGCTTTGAGCAATGCAGAACGAATCTCTTTGAGCGCCTGCCATTGTTGCTCTTGTTCGGCGACATAGGCCATAACGCGTGTTTGTATTAATGGTTCAATATGTACACGCTCACTTGACATAATAACAGCCGCTGCTGCTGGAAGACTCGCTTGACGCGCAAGAAGCTCAAAAACATTATGCAGTGATGCAAATTTTTGTAAGTGAATCGATTCTGTTTTGTCTTTTTGGTACAGATCAGAAACTTGTTCTGCGGAGAAGGACAAAATAGGTGCTATCAATTTTGTCATCGTATCCAAAATATACCAGCAGGCCGTTTGGGCCGAACGACGCTCTAAGCCATCAGCCTTTTCGACATACAAACGATCTTTTATAATATCAAGGTAGAAGGAACTCAAATCAACCGTGCAATATTCAGCTAAACCATGAAACACAGCAGTAAAATCATACTCAGCGTATTTTTTGAGCAGCGTATCGTTTGCTCGATACAACTGCTGCAAAGCATAGCGATCAATTAAACGCATAGAATCAAGCGGTACCGCATCACGTTCAATATCAAAATCATACAAGTTTGAAAGCAAGAATCGACAGGTGTTGCGTACTTTGCGGAACACTTCTTGTACGTTTTGTACCAAAATATCAGAAATAACGGCTTCGCCTGATGAATCAATAGTCGTAACCCATAAGCGAAGACCATCGGTGCCAATCTTGTCAGTAATTTGCTGAGGCGTCACCACATTGCCCAACGATTTGGACATTTTACGTCCTTTGTCATCAACGGTAAAACCGTGAGTCACAATCATCTTCGTGCACGGTCGCTTTTCAAGAACCATACTCGTGAGTAATGAGCTTTGGAACCAACCATGGTGCTGATCTTTACCTTCTAGGTACATATCAGCAGGGAAAGCGAGTTTAGGATTGTTATATAACACAGCATAATGACTTACGCCAGAATCGAACCACACATCCAAAATATCTTGTTCTTTTTTAAACTGTGTACCATTACACCCTGGACACACAAATCCTGCGGGTAATAACTCTTTTGGTTCAGCCATATCCCAATATTCAATACCCTGCTGCGCAACCTTGTCGGCAACCTGGTCAACAAGTTCTGGTGAAATGTAGGTATAATCACACTGTAAACAGAGTAACGATGGAATTGGTACGCCCCAGGTACGTTGGCGAGATAAACACCACTCAAGACGCCCTTCAAGCGTAGCCTTAAGCCGATTAATAGATTTGTCTGGAATTGTTGCAATAGAATCAGCAGCTTCCAACACATGTTGTTTTAAGCCACCACGTGATAGATCACAGAACCACTGTTTGGTTGCGCGGAAAATTAACCCACCATGGCAACGCCAACAATGCGGATACGGGTGGCGAATAGAAGTTTTATAGAGTAAGCGATTCAGTTCGGTTAATTTTTTGAGTACCCAGATTTGCCCATCGGTAACCGGCATGCCTTCAAGTTCTTTTGGCATGATGCCAACCGTGTATTTGCCATCGGGGCTAATTGGGGAGAAAATTTCTAAATTATTTTTGACGCCAACTTCGTAATCTTCTGGACCACAACCAGGAGCACTGTGCACACACGCGGTACCATCTTCAAGCAATACTGATTGGTCAAGTAACACCGGCACGGTAAGGCCTTCAACAAAAGCATGATGCGCGCGCGCTTTCAGACTAATCAATTGATCAGCATTAAATTCTGCAACTACATTTTTTTCCGCACTCATCAAGGCGCATACTTTATCGACTAGTTGTTTGCCAACCACCACATATTGATCTTTGACATTCAAAACCACATATTCAGCCGATGGCTTTAACACCACTGCTCTATTGAGTGGCAATGTCCAGGGGGTTGTTGTCCAAATAAGCAAGTTAACGGTTTTGCCTTTGAGGTTAGCAAAGAGACTATCGGTCACCCTTTGCTCGAGCGGGAACAGCACATAAATTGATGGATCTTTACGTTCTTCGTATTCAATTTCTGCTGATGCCAAAACCGTCTGATCGGTAGGACACCAAGGCACTGTTTTATTTTTACGTTCAATGTAGCCATCCGCTACAAACTGCCCAAAGGCTTTTAAAATCTGTGATTCATACTCATAATTCATGGTCAAATAAGGTCTATCCCAATCCATGAGCACACCAAGCGTCTTGAATTCTTCTCGTTGAATATCAATCCATTTATTGGCATACACACGGCACGCTTTTTTAAGGTCTTGGGGCGAAAGGCCAGGATTTTCTTCGGTTACTTTTTTTTCGATAGGCAGTCCATGACAATCCCAACCTGGGGTTACTGGCACATGCTTGCCAAACATACGTTGCGATTTAGTCACGATATCTTTTAATATTTTATTATATGCATGCCCTAAATGAATGTGTCCGTTGGCATACGGTGGGCCATCGTGAAGAATGAATTTTGGTTGCCCTTCATTTTGCTCAAATGATTTACCAAACAACTCATCCCGCTTCCAACGATCAATCATAAGAGGATCGTCAACCTTGGCATTGGCACGGATTGGAAAGTCAGTGCGCGGTAAATTGAGGGTATCTTTAAAACTTACTTTTGATTCTGGATTCTGATTTTCAGCCATGATCATTATTCCTTAATAATCTAATACATGCTACTCTTAATAGGCGAATTTTAAACAACTACGAGTATACACTTTTTTTATTTTTTTTCGTACCAGGATATATTATGAGCGCACCACATAAAAAAATCGGCATCTGGGGCCTAGGCGCCACGGGAAAATCAGCAATCAGCTACTTCCGTGGCCTCGGCTATGAACTTGCCGTAATTGACCAAAAAACACTCAGCCCTGATGAACAAGAGTTGTTGCGTGGCACACATAGTGCGTTTTACACACAAGACAACATTGAGACCTTTCTGCAAACATATGATGTCATATTACCTAGTCCTGGCATTGATATTCGTCCTTATGTAACGCGTAGCAACACCTGGCTTAATGAATTAGACATTTTTTATAGCGCATGGAAAAAACCGATCATTGCCATCACGGGCAGCATTGGAAAAACTACCATCACCCACCTGCTTTCAAAACTTCTTAAACATAACGCAGTGCAGGTTGCTACTGGTGGCAACATCGGCACACCTATGCTCGATTTACTCGCACAAAAAGATGAGAGTGACATGGTACTACTTGAACTTTCAAGCTTTCAACTAGAACAATGCAAAGAATTTGCACCCGATCTGGCCATATGGACCAATCTGTATCCGAATCATCTTGACCGGCATGGATCCGAACAAGAATATTTAGCAGCAAAAGCACAGATCATTGCGCACCAAAAAGATTGCCAACAAGCGCTCATTCCTCTCAATCTCAAAGATTGCGTTCACGGTTCTCGTATTATTCATTATTTTTCTGCGCAACTGCCAACACAAGAGCAATTAGCATCGCTCCCCGCGACAAGCAAACTTTTTTATATACACAATGGTGCAATCGTTATCTACAACAATGGCACCACCACGCCAATAATACTCTGCAATACCCTGCCAACGATCACCTTTGAAGAAAATTGGCTCATCATGTGCAGCGCACTCACCTTATTAAATCAACCACTGCCTGAGTTTGACACCATAGACCTTGCATTGCCCGAGCATCGTTTAGAAAAAGTCGCGACCATTCACGGCGTCACTTTTTATAATGATTCAAAGTCAACCACATCACAGTCAACGTTGGCGGCAGTCAATGCGCTGAAAAATAAACCAATCCTGCTGTTACTCGGCGGTCTTGGCAAAGGTGTTGACCGCTCACCACTCATTGCTGACCTGAAAGGTCAGGTAAAAAAAATATATTGTTTTGGCAAAGAAGCCGAACAGCTTCATGCTTATTGCATCGAGCAAGGAATCCCAAGTGCGGCATTCCACAATCTTGATGCAGCTTTTGCGGCCTGCGTTGCCGACATGCAACCCGGTGACCAAGTCTTATTGTCGCCTGCGGGAAGTAGTTACGATTTATTTGCGCATTACATCGAACGAGGAATGTACTTTAAAAAACTAGTCTACGACCTCACGTTGACAGCTCAGCAGTAAATTTTATATAAGACAACAAATAGGCGGCACATCAATCTAATTTGATGTGCCGCCTATAATTAATTATGACGCGATCTATTATTATTTTTTTGCGTCGAGGGCTCTTCCTTGCAAAAGACCGTCGATCTGTTCTTTCAGGGTAAACAATTGAGCTTTATCTCTACACAGGAGTGCACAATTCCATAGAGCCATAGCTTTATCATGCTGGGCTAAAACTTGCGGATCAATGTGCTCATTCCAAAGCCACCCAGCAGCGGGCGCTTTGATCATGAATTGTTCGCAACCAGCCATGATTTTAGATAAAGTATCTATGTCCATTTTTTTCGCAGCTAATTCTTTACAAAGTTTGCATTGAGCTAACTTAAGAATATCTTTTTCAGAAGACTGCTCGGTCGCGACAGAATATCTCGTTGTTCTTCGTTCAACAACATCATTTTTCCAACGCCAACAATAAGGAAAGTCTTTCGTATCAATGCTCTCAAAAATAGAAGCTACTTTTATTTCCTCTTTTTTCTCTTCAGCAACCATGAAGATTGGCACACTAAAGGCAACAAGTAAAAGAAATGCTTTATTCATAAAAAATCCTTTAGAAATCAATGCAATCAATACCGTATCATCTTATATTTTACAATAAAATTTGAACAAAAACTATCACGATGAGCAATGCATACTTGATCTAACATTGACAGCTCATCGGTAGACATACTAGGCTACTTAAAAAAAGCACCCTAACCCGAGAGTAGCTATGATTACCGCAAAAAAAAGAATACAAACTGATCTTCGCGCGCTGCTCCTCGTAGCCGCCATGCTCATTGTTATTGGTCTCATTTTCATCTATTCATCAAGCTCAGTCTATGCAATAGAAAAATTTGGCGTATCCTATTATTTTGTTGCCAAGCAATTGATCGGTCTCGTACTCGGCGTCATTGCCATATTCATGGCACGCGTAATCCCTTTGAGCTTTATAAAAAAATGTAGCCCGCTCTTTTTTTTCGGGTCACTCATTCTGACCGCCATGACCCTTGTGCCAGGATTATCACAACATATCCATGGTTCAAGCCGTTGGGTTAATCTTTTTGGTTTTGGCTTTCAACCCAGTGAATTAATCAAAATATCTCTCATACTTTATCTAGCTTATTTTCTAGAAAAAAGAACCAATAAAGCATCGTCCCTGGCGCACACCTATATCCCCCTCCTCATAGTCCTTGGTGCAACCTGTGGTATACTTCTCAAACAACCTGATTTTGGACTCACCGTCACCCTCCTCATGACCGCGCTTGCCATGCTTTTTATGGCACAGTTTAATGCAAAGCATATGATGATTACGCTGGCGGCAATCATACCCGCTATCATTGCCTTAGTGCTATTTAAGCCCTACCGCTTAAAAAGAATTTTAACTTTCTTGGATCCCGGGTCTGATCCGCAAGGAGCAGGATTTCAGATCATTCAATCACTCATTGCCGTTGGGTCAGGTGGATGGCTTGGTGTTGGCATCGCCAATTCCAAACAAAAGTTTTTCTATCTTCCTATGCAGCACACGGACTTTATTTTCTCGATTATTGCAGAAGAAACCGGTTTTGCCGGATCGTTATTTTTGATTACCCTGTACGCGTTGTTTCTTTATTTTGGTATCAAAATTGTATGGAAACTTAAAGATACTTTCTCAATGTTTGCTGCGTTTGGCTTTATCACCCTAATCAGTTTGCAAACAGTGATTAATTTGGCTGTTGTAACTGGCTTGGCACCAACTAAAGGAATCGGCCTACCCTTTGTGAGCTATGGCAACACCGCCCTGGTCTGCACCATGGCCATGCTCGGCCTTATTATGAATATGGTTCATAATGATAAGTAAAATAAAAAAACACATTACACGGAGATATTTTTTATGAAGCATTTTGTAACACTCGCCGTAACCCTTTTTTTGTTACTACCTCAGGAAACTCTGCCTTCAACCCAACCCACTAAAATGGGGTTAGTAGAAGCAGTAAAAAAAGGTGGAGAATTAGCATTAAAGGGTGGAGAATTAGCATATAAAGCCTTGGACATATTAGCTGGATGGAATCATAGCATGGCAGAAAGCAATGAAGCAAAGGCAGCTAACCGAGAGAAGCATTCTAATGAAGCAGAAGCAGCTAATGAAGCAGAAGCAGCTAAATAGTCAAAGCACTACTCGCAGCAGGCGCCCAAGTAAACGCACAGGATATGAATGGCTGGACAGCTCTAATGAGGGCTATTGGGCAGGACGACCTTGATACGACATTAGAACTTTTACGGGCAAAAGCCGCTGTTAATACTAAAAACACCGATAAAACAACAGCCTTATTGATAGCTGCTCATTATAGCCAGAAAGCAAACTCTGCAAAAATCATCGATGCTCTTCTTGCAGCCGGTGCCGATGTTAAAGCACAAGATAAAAACGGCTGGACAGCTTTGCACTGGGCAGCCAAGCGTGGCCACAACACCGTCGTCCAAACGCTCATTAAAAAAGGGGCTTCAGTAGACGCTAAAAACAACGAAGGACAAACACCGCTTATATTAGCAGATCAAAAAAAACGTCTTGCGGTAGTAAAAACATTAATTGCAGAAGGCGCCGACACAAGCCTAATAAAAACAGGTGCACAGAGCACTCTCACCTCCGCAGAATTAGCAGAACTCCTAGACAAAAAAGTCTTCGATGAAGACGAAGATGCTTTCTATGATCCAGAAGAATATAAGAATGATACGCCAAAAATTCCTGAAAAAAAGACAAGCGAATCAAAAAAACAACAAGAAGAATCAAAAACTTCCAATGAGACGCTCGCATTGGTCAAAAGAGCAAAAAAAAGTATTACAACACAACTACAAAACATAGTAATAAAGCTCTCCAGAGGGCCATCCAAGGGGAAGCTCAGCGATATGCACGATAAGCCTTATACCAGAAAAGATATACAACCGTTATTTTATGGCACTCTTCAAGAAGGTAGCCTAGTGCAACAATTTGATGATATTATGAGCAAGGTTTCTGATAGCTCAGTACCATTCAATTCTGTTGAAGACCTGCAGAAATTGTTATACACCATGAGAGATCTTTTAAACCAGTATTTAAAAGATCAAACTAAAAAAGAACAAGAAACACTCTCTGAATGGTCCAACTCTATCAAAAAGTGGATTATTGATACTGATCAAAAAATATTTAAAAAAACAAACCTTACCACAATTCCTCTTGTGGAGTAAAAACAGTCATTCCCTTTGTTTAAAATCTGTGCGAAAATAAGAAGAGCGCATGATCATACTATGTTGAACCGAATGAGGAATTAAAATGCAAGAACAAACAGTACAGCCACAACCACCCGTGACTCAAACAAATCTAGAACTGACGCTTGATCCGCTTAACGACGGTATAAGCTCATTAGAATTAATACGCGTATCTGGTTCAGATGTTGATATCGTCAATGCCGCACGCGTGTCGTATGGCAAATTTGTAGATACCATCACCGAACGAGATGGCAAGTTACTCCAATTCCTTATGGACCACGGCCACACCAGCCCGTTTGAACACAATCAACTTTCGTTCCGCGTAAAATGCCCGCTCTATGTTTCCAAACAATGGATGCGTCACCGCATGAATTCATACAACGAAATTAGCTATCGCTATGTTCAAGCACCGGTAGAATTTTACGTACCGCAAGCATGGCGCTTTCAAGATAAAAATAATAAACAATCTTCTGTTGGCGGCTTTGAAAATAGCGCAGCGACCGAGCAATATAAAACCGTTATTGAAACGGCTTTTAAAACGTACGAACAATTACTAGAAGCTGGTATTTGTCGCGAGCAAGCACGCGGCGTACTGCCAACCTGCACCTACACACAATTTATCTTCACCTGCAATTTACATTCACTTATGCACTTTTTGACCCTGCGTTTGCACACCGGTGCGCAATACGAAATTAGAATGTATGCACTAGCGATGCTCAGGCTCGCATTGCCACACTTTCCGGTTTCACTCAAAGCATGGCAGAAAAAAAATATGCCCGAAGGCATAAGCGATTACGATTTGATTAAATTTGGTAACGAGTAAGAATAAGGCCCGGGTTTCTTCCCGGGCCTATTACTATCAAGATGATATTTCTTAATTTTTAGCTAACCAAATCGGCAATATCATTGCGCCCCTCAAAAAGAGCAATCATACGAGCCGGATTTCCATTACCATCAACCAAAGTTTTATCAGCACCTCTTTCAAGCAATACAACTATCACATCTCTTTGACTAGCATACGCAGCCCGAATAAGCGCAGTTTCTCCGTACATACTTTGCATATCTATATTAGCACCAGAATCAAGTAGCAAAAGCACCATATCCGTACGACCTAATAATGCTGCTTCCATAAGTGGCGTTCTACCAACTCCATCTACACTATTGATCGAAAAACTCTCGAGTAGTGCAAGCACGCTCGGAGCATTATTATCTACGATTGCTTCATAAAATGGCGTTGAACGTATGGTATTTCTGTTTGTTTTTTCTTGCTCACTCTTTGATAATTCTTCTATTGCTTTAACATGATGTGTCATCAAACAAGCAATAACCATGGTCAATACTTTTATTTGTTTATTCATAAAAACTACCTCTATTTTGAGTTAATACTATTAACACTTAATCGTTACCAACATAGAGAAATAGTACTCACAGAGTCAAGTCATTTTTTTATTGCTTTTTGATAAACTCGAATTTGCTCGTCATCAATAATAACCTTGTCATCAACAGCATATTGAGAGATTATAGACGACAAATCACAGGATAACTGTGTCCCATCAGACCCTTTTACAACATCAGAACTCTTATTAATAATTTTTTCAGCTATCTTGCGTTTATACTGTGTTAATACACCGTCCATTTGTTCCAACGAAGCATATTCTGCAAGCGTACAATTACCCGCTATGCTATGGTTAAACGATCCTGTAAAATCAGCTCCCGCGTTAAGCGATGCAGTAATGCATGATGACTTATGCCTTAGAATCGATCGAAAAAGTGCCGCATCAGGGTCAACCCCAGCCTTAAGAGCTTTCGATAATTTTTTTTCATCTCCATCCTGAATCGCATCACACATAAGATTATGCGCCCGCGTCTTTAAACATTTATTTATACCGCAATAAAGAATGCCTGCGGCTAGACAGCCAAAAGTCATTACCGCCGTTCCGCTTATACCCATCAAATTATTAAATTTTTCCATAGGGCGCGTCACCGTAGGCATTAAACTAGCAACGATAAGAACGCTCAGTATTATTTGTTTTTTCATAATAAAATTCTCCATTTTAGTAGCCCAGCTACCTTTATTTAACATTCCATTTTTTATTAAACTATAAGAGGCCCAGAAGTGATTCTGGGCCTCTTATGGTGCAGTTTCGTTTTTTATTGCATTACTTGATGACAGCTTGGACACATAACCTTTTGGCTTTGTTTCTTTGCTGGCCGCTCAATTTTGTCAATGTCATTAAGACATAGCATTACGCCGCAACAATCCATTTTACGTAAATAGTTAAGCATATTTGGTGTTATGGAAAGCTCTCGCTTGCATACAAAACAACATGGGCACTCCTGCTCGCTATCAGATACCTTACTTTTATCCGCTGCCGCTGAAGCTTCTTGCTGCGTAGACAAACTCATTGAAGATGACGCCGCGCTTGAGCTAGAACTATTTGATGATGAACTTGATGATGAGCTAGAGCTACTTGAGCTTGATGATGCACTTGAAGAAACTTTATCATCACCCCATGCCGCATCAACTTCGCCATTCCCCCAATCATCTTCATCACGCGGATGAACTACCTTGTTTTTAGGTTCATCTACTTTGACATCTTCATCATCATGATCTTTTATTAAATCTAAGTAATGCACTTGCAAGTCATCTTCGTTACAATAAGGACATACCGCATTTGCATACTTACGTTCTTTTGGAAAGTTTCTATCCTCGTGACTCGCACTCCAAACTTGACGTTTTTTTGGATCTCGCAACATGCAATACTCTTCCTCAGCATCCTTGTCTAAAGTTGCAAGACACTTTGAGCATAGAGCCTGAACACAGCACGATGTCGCTACTTTTATTTTATCACTTTTATTAAACTTATTCGTACATAGACAACAATCTGTTTCCTTATACCATTCTTTACATTTATCGCCCTTAACATTAAAAAGATCTTTCGCACTAATCTTCATTGGTGCTTTAGGGCATCTAGCTTTTGCAGTCATCTTATTACAAACTTCTTCACCCTGCTTATATTCAGAACTCATATCAGAACCCATATTGGATTGAGCGTTGCGCTGATTCTGACCAGCATCATGCATACTCAAACTCAATGCTTGAGCAAGCTGATCTTCAAAGCGAGGCGCGCCGTGGTGCTGAAATGCACCATAAAGTTGCCCCTGACTGCGAGCGAATTGAGCATCTTCTTGCTCTTGCAATTGTCGCGCAAGCCGCACATCAGTATTTTCAGGTTGAGGTCCAGCAGCTCTACCCATAGCACACAAACGGCCATTTGACGCACTAAGCATACTCAGAGCCAATAGTAATAATTTTGTACCTTTTTTCATAATAACATCCTCCATTTTCATAACCCATGTCAGGTTACAACTTATAACCAAACCAAAGCTATTATTTAGGCATATATAGTAAAAGTATGACAGATGTAAAAATATTGTCAAATTGAATTGAAATACGGGGTTTAAACCAGAGAAAAAAGTCGCTTGCCCAGAAAAATTGAATTTCAAGAAGAAACCCCACTCTATACGTTTTTTCGTACAAAAGTGGGGTTTTAACATCAAATCTCGGCATTTGCGCCAACACAAGTCGTTTTTGACATAACTAAGAAGTTATGCGAACTAACTTTAACTTATTTTATAACAATAGGTTAATCTATTTCTTCCAATTCATTGCTAATTCAACCATCAAACGAACACCAGCACCGGTTGCTCCTGAGCGATAATAAGGAATATCTGGCACATCAAACGCAGTACCCGCGATATCCAAATGCACCCATGGCACGTCGCCAACAAAGTGACTCAAGAACCACGCAGCGGTAATGGCACCAGATTTAATGCGCGATGATCCAGTATTAGATAAATCAGCAACAGCGGTAACAATTGCTGGCTTGTAATCTTCATGCATAGGCAAACGCCATACGCGGTCACCAGATATATCAGCAGCCTCTTGAACACGGCCGACAAAATCGTCGTGCTTGCTCATAAGGCCGGTGAAGTAAGGCCCAAGGAAGTAGGCGCATGCACCAGTCAAGGTCGCAATATCCATAATAGCATCTGGTTTATAGTGTTTAACCGTATACGCTAAGGCATCGGCCAAAATTAAACGACCTTCGGCATCTGTATTTTTGATCTCTGCTGTCTTGCCATTATAAAAACGTACAATGTCGCCCGGTTTTACGGCATTGCCGCTCGGTAAATTCTCAGCTATAGGAGCAACACCAATTACATTAACATCCGGCTTTAAAATCGCCAAGGCTTCCATGGCTGCTATGACGGCTGCCGCGCCAGACATATCATCCTTCATACTCTCCATGGAGTCTGCTGGCTTAATACTCAATCCGCCCGAATCAAAAGTAATACCTTTGCCCACAAATGCTATGGTTGGCGCACCTTTTTTCGTAGTTTTGTATTCTAAAATCACCAACTTACAATCAAGATCAGAACCACGAGATACAGCAGCAAGGCCGCCCATGCCCATTTTATTGATCTCTTTTTCGCTAAATATGGTGAGTTTTAGGTCGGTATGTTTTTTGGCTATTTTTTGCGCTTCGTCAGCCAAATGTTCTGGGGTCATTGATGATGGTGGCATATCAATCCAGTGACGTGTTTTATTCACAGCATGTGCAACAACATTACCTTCGTCAACACCATGCTGTACAACCTTTTTGTCAGCAGAAGAAACGCAAAGCGTTACTTGAACTAATTCAACACCTTTGCGCTCTGTATCGGTCCAAAATTCAGTAAATTGATAGGCAGCCATATTCATAATAATAGCAGTTTGCTTTGCCAAATATTCAACCGATACACCAAAAATTTTAGCTGCAGGTAGGGTTAACGCAAGCGATTCAACTTTTAATGCAGCTGCTTGTTTTACCACATTGCCAAGGGCGCGTCGATAATTTTCGATATCTATAGTTTTATTGACGCCAGCCTTACCCAACCCAATAAAAATACAATTGACTATCTTTTTGTTAATAATTGCTGGCACTACTACGGTGCTTGATAGCGATCCGGTAAATTTGTGGTGGGCAAATAAATCTTCCAACTGTGGGAAAACTTCTTTGGCAATTTCCTGTAGTTGCTTGGAGAAAGTAAATTTCTCTTCAAGCATCACCACAAGGCATTCAGATTTTTGCTTTAAGATACTCTCGTCACTTAATTTGGTAACAATCATGCACGGGCCCTTTCTGATTTTTAGAAAATTCCTTCTAACCAAAAAGTATGATAACAAAAAAAGCTCCATCATGTAAGATGAAGCTTTTTGTATACGTTTTTGACTGTCAAACAAGGATATATTCCTTCAAGTTCGCGCCAATATGGCACTACAAGATTACTTAAAACCCGACACCTACGCCAAATCCAGCGCAACCACCATTGTAACCACCATAATAAGGCCAGCCACCATAGAAATAGGCAGCGTTAAGTGCACGCTCTTGCGCTTTTCGTTCAGCTTCTTTTTCAATATAATTCTCAATTGCTGGACGCAAGTGCCTATTAATGAATTTTTTAATCGCTGTATCTTCAACAAAGCCAACAAGTTTAATAACCTTCTTGTTCGCATCGCGCAAAGGCTTGCCATGCTTGAATAAAACAAAGGCAGGCATGATATCAACCTCAAATTCATCGTCCAAACCTTCTAAGCCACGCTTAGAAAGATCAAGACCAAGAAATCGCATATTGCCATCATGATATATACGCGAACGACTAGCCAGTCTAAAATCTCTTTTTTGACGCGCAATATTGCGTTGCCAGTTACAGTCCATCTTGTCTTCAAAATAAAACATACCAATAGAGAAAGGCGCCCGTTCAATTTTTTTATAAAATTCCTTCTCTTTACTCATTTCTTTTACGAAATCAGCCAGGCCAACATGGGAATATCCCACACCGAGCATAAGGCTCATCAGTAAAAACATATTACGATGTGTCATACAAAATCCTTTATAGTTATATATTCATTAATATCTTAATTCCAGCATAGTTAGAATATTTTCTAATTGCAATAATTTTTAATTTAAATTATTGCGAAATATTTTTCCGATTTAATAAAACACTGCTACTTAGCGACTTTATTGCAATATAGCAAATTCAGTTTGAATTATTTACCAATGTGTGATATTATTTACTTAGGTAATGAATAAAATATAAAAAAAGAGTAGTGTTATGAATTATAGAAAAATGACAACATACCTGCTTCTAGCCTTGGCTTCCATCCTAGCCAATACAGCTCTCTGTAGTCATGCAGAGCAGCAAGAACCTGCCCAATCTCAAAACGTATGGCTCACTATATTTTTGCATGGGTCGTTTAGCATTCAACATGAGGTCATTACCCTAAAAAACTTAGTCCGCTGCATACGCGACAATGTCGAAAATACGGTCTACTACAAAACCGTGGAAATAAAACGTAAAAATCCTTATTTCTACAAAGATCAAGCCATACGAGATTACGGCCTCCATCCCATAGACCTCACCGATAATGACACCCTCAATGGCTCTCAGGCATTAGCTAAAGTCTTTAATGAAGTTATTGCTCTTAGCAGCAATGCTGCCGCAGATTTACCCGCTCCAAAAAATTACTACTACACCTATGGCTGGTCTGGATTGCTCAGCTCAAAACATCGCTACCAAGACGCTGTCAAACTTTACGAAAGCCTTGAGCAAGAGTTAGCTCGATTGAAAAAACAGGGAATATTCCCGAAAATAAGAATAATCGGCTATAGTCATGGAGGCAATGTCGCTCTGAACCTTGGCGCAGTACAGGAAACAAAGCACGCAGACAATCGGCTATCTATCGATGAACTTATCCTGCTCGGCACCCCAATTCAATCAGAGACAAATCACTTAGTAAACAGTGATATATTTAAAAAAGTGTACAATGTGTTTTCCACCAGCGACCGCATTCAAAAACTTGATTTCTTTTCATGTAAACGATTTTTTTCACGTCGAATTTTTACAGAACGCCAAGGCTTTACCCTGCCCAAAAAGCTCGTACAAATTCAAATTAAAGCAACCAGAAACAACGCTAAAGTACATACAAGCGAAAGAAAGCTTGCTTTAACCGGTAACTTTAATAACCCATCTATTATTTCCGGCAAATCACACCTTCTCAAAGATATATCCCCTGGCCACACAGAGCTCTGGTATTTTGGCTGGACATCACGCTACTACCGCCCCGGATTTTTTAGCTATCCATTACCAGTGGCTGCGCTCCTACCTTTTATCATTCACCAAGTGCAAGGCATGGAGCATGAATCATCTCCTTATCATCCTATTATATTTGATATGCGCCCCGAACATGATGTGGCATTAATAAAGAACTTTACAAAAGATAAAACTCCTCACGTAGTAGATTTCATACCACATGAGGAGTTCAAAAGACTAAAAAGCATTGCGCAACCCTATGCGCCCCACGATTACTCGCCCGCAGAGTTCGACCGGCATATGCACGAAGCCTATGTGCAAGCCAGCGAGTTCTACAGGAAAGAATGGAGCCCAAAAGCAAAGCGCTGCAAACGAGCTCAGGCTAAAAGAGAATTACGCTGCGGGCAAAGCTGCACCGGTCACTGAGGAAAATTTCTCCATAAACACCGCAAATTCTGCATCATTCATAGCGCCATTGTAACGAGCAACCAACGTGCCATCGCGATACACCAAAATACTTGGCACTTGATACACAAAAAGCTTTTCAGCCAAATCAGGAGCCACATTAGTGTCAACCCTAAAGTAGCGTATACCTTCTGTCACGTGTTGAGCCGCACGCTGAATGACCGGTTCTAACATGATACACGATGGACATTCATGCATCATACATTCTATGACGGCTAGACCCTTGTATTGTTCAACCTGAGTTACAAACTCATCGATAGACTCTAGAACCTGCACCGTGCCTTCACCCTTGACTCTGTACAATGATTCGCCAAGTTTTGCTGCAACATCGTTATTAAAACCAATAGAAGTCAAAAATGCGACAGCATCTAAAGCTGCCTGAATGCCGTGTCCTGAAGCAACCCCAGCCTGACGATACACTCTATCTTCAACATCGCCAGCAGAAAACACTCCATGCACTGACGTTTCTTGATTTCGCCCTTTAAGCACAATGTAGCCATCGGCATCGGTCTGGACATACTTGCGTACTAAATCAGAGTTTGGCGTGTGCCCTATGGCCAAAAACACCCCGCTTACGGGCAAAGTCGTTACCTCTTTGGTCTTGGCATCTTTAATTTCAACACCAGTTACCCCAGATTCGTCACCGATAATGCGCTGCACATCAACTGAATAAATAACCTTAATGGACGGATACTCACTCAAATGGGCTTGCATAGATGGCGCAGCTTTCATGCTTTCTTTGCGGACTAATACGGTAATGTTTTTAGCGTGACGCGCTAATTGAATCGCTTCTTCCACAGCTGAATCACCACCACCAATGACAACAACATTTTTATCTTTATAGAATGGACCATCGCATACCGCACAGGTAGTCACGCCCATTTTCCAAAATTCTTGCTCGCCAGGAACACCCAGCATTTTAGGAGTAGCGCCCGTTGCTACAATCAACGACAAGGCATGAATAGTCTCGCCTCCTGAAGTTTCTAGTGCAAATGGCCATTGGGATAAATCGGCAGATGTTATCGTATCCTGTAAAAATTCAATAGCACTGACCTTATTCTTTAAAAATTTCTTACCCAGGTTGGTGGACTGATCTTGGAGGTTTTTAATAATATCTTGGCCTAAAATCGATCTGCTTCCTGGCCAATTTTCCACAAGGCTCGTTTGGGTCAAAAGACCTCCAGGCAACGGCCCATGGACAACCAATGTCTTAACATTACCCCAAACCCCATAAATAGCCGCGCTCAAACCTGCGGCGCCCGACCCTATGATCACCAAAGGTATAATGTTTTGCTTATCAAAAGCGTTTTCCATGACAATCGAAACACCACGACGCGGTGGACGATCGCAGCCTTGAATAAACATGACGGATATCAACAATAACCCGAGAAAACTACATTTTATTTTTTTACACAGAGACGTCTTCATAATTTCCTTTTATTTAAGCGATTTTACGGACACTACCACTCGACAAACAAGAGACTTCGTGTATCTTGATTATATACTCTAGAATTCTATTGTTATAAATATTGCATAATTTACATTCTCTCATAGGACGGTTACTTGTATGAATAATTCAGTTATGAAAAAAACCTTTCTCTTTCTCACCCTACTCCTGAGTCAACCTTTATCACATGCTTTTGATGACACCACCAACATTGGCGATATGAACGAAATTTCAGCAACCATCATCGAACAAGCGCAAAATATCTTGGAAGATCAACTCAAGAAAATCCTAACACAATTTAACGCCGTTGATTGCATTCTAGGAGACCTGGCTCTGGTTGTCAATAATGACCAAGTCCCGCAAACAAAAAATAAAAAAACAGTCATCCAAGGTATTATAAGCGTGCGTTCTTTAATAGAATCTGTCCAAAAGGATGCCTTCGTTAATGTTAGCCTTAGACAAAACTTAATGATTCTAAAAATCCTAGAAGGCCTTATTGCTCATACCAAGCAGGCACTTTCTGATGGACTTACCGAATTTCCTGCCTTTGATTTTGTCACCTACTTCCAGAGTATCAAAAGCCCCCAGGACGATTCAACTATCGACATTGATGCCCTACAAAAGAACATTGATGCCCAAATTGCCGACCTTAATAGTCAGGCAGCGAGCGTCGGCCTAGCGTGGTACAACAGGGCATACAGAAAGCTTAACGATTATCTTATTCAACCAAGCATCAAAGCAGCTTCAATCGGCAATGCTGGAAAGATAGCCATTGCTACCTCATTAGCAGCTTGGTATTTCTTATGGTATCGCACTGAAAAAGGAGAAGACCCTAACGCATCGAGCAAGTTCTCGCATTGGCTTCGTAGTAAAGTTGGCGAACATGTTAAAATCCAAGACAGAGGCGCCATAATCAATGATGATAAATTGGGATGGATAGGCAGATTCGAAAAAGAAGCATTCAATCTTACTCATGGTCACGCAGAAATTGGCAAATATTTAGTTGCTACGGCTTCACCTTTTTATTATGAAGCATTCAAAAACGCGTCATCTTGGTGTGGTAAAAAAATAGAAAGAACTCATAACTTTTTGCTCGGTGGCGCTTACAAAAATAAAAAAATTGAAGACGCATTGAATGCTAGCATTGAACCAAAGTACACCTTTGATGACCTTGTTGGCCTCGATTACGTAAAAGAAGCATTGTCCCTCGTTGTAAAATACGTAGAAGACCCTGAACGTTGGGATCGTAGCAAGCTAACCCCAGAAAAAGGCTATTTACTTACCGGACCTACACGTTCGGGTAAATCTTTTTCTGCAGAAGCATTGGCTGGCGAAATTAAAAAAGTGGTCAAACGACAAGGCCGCAACCCAGACGAAATTGGCTTTTATGTGATTAAAGGCTCCTACATTGAATCTATGGGTATTGCAAAAATTCTTGAAATGGCAAAAAGAGAAGCGCCATGCGTATTATTTATTGACGAAATCGACCTTCTACGCTTACAACGTGCCGGCGGAAACACTTCATTACTTAATGAATTTTTAACCTCCATGAGTGGCTGCCTTGATAGTGACCCTAAAAAACAGGTTATCATTTTAGCGGCAACCAATAGACCGGAAAATATGGACGAAGCACTCAAACAACCAGGACGATTTGGCAAAGAAATTCGCTTTGACTATCCTGGCTTTGAACACCGCAAAGAATATTTCATCAAGAGATTATATCCTGTGTGCCCATCGCTTGATCGTTTTGATCTTGACAAAGTCTGCTTGGAAACCGCAGGCTGCTCATTTGAAACCATGAATTCTGTTCTCAAAAAAGCAATCCAAAAGTCTAAAATACAAAATCTGCCACTCACCCAAGAAGCACTTGATGATGCATTGGACACAGAAGTGCGCAATATGATTCCCGGAGAATTCAAGCAACTGTCCCAAGAGGAAAAAAACATTATCGCGACTCACCAAGCTGGACATGCTTTAGCAACCATACTCTTAGATAGCGCGGAAAAACTTACCAAAGTGACCATCCGACCAATTCAAGAAAAGCTTAAAGAAGAAAGTCCTTGGGAGGCTTATTATAAACAGAGCAATAGCGTTGAACATGCACAGGCTGTTGTCCATGGTAAAATGTTTACCCAATGCTGTCATCATACCCTGAATCTTTACACTAAAAATCAAAAAATGAATCTATGCAAAATTAAACTTGCCGGACATATCGCAGAAGAACTATTATTGGGATCATCTGGCTATAGTTACCACATGGAAGATAAAGAACATGCATTGCGCATAGCACAGTCCATAGTATTTCAAGGACTCATTATTAGTAATTTGCCTGAACATGTACAAGACAAAATGATTGATGCTTCGCTCGCCCTCTTAAGCAAATGTGAATCAGAAGTTAAAGAACTGCTCGCCAACAATAAAGTAGCATTACAAGCAATCTCTATTGCACTACAAAAACATCTCACGCTAACAGCACAAGATGTTCAAGAAATCATGGATGCAACAACCAGCGCTACAAATACACCAGAACTCACAGAACCTGTCGCTGCATAATTAGTAATAAGTCTATAAAAAAAAGTTCGCCCTGCCGTTTTTCTAAAAAGAAATCCTGCAGGGCGAACTTTTGATTGTGATATAACTCCTGAGTCCTTGTGTTGCCTTCTAAGCTTCCAACTAAGAGCGCCCTTTAAAGATAAGAACCCACCCCCGCCGTCCTCCCAGAGCTTTGTCGAAGGGTGCCAAAAAATGAATTATATATAGGAATAATTATGGATTTTTTTTACGTTTATATTTTGCAATGCAATGATAGATCGTACTATATAGGTTCTACCGATGATATACATCGCAGACTTGATGAACATATACAACCTGTTAAAAAAGAATCCAATGCGTTTAGTTATGTAGCAGAACGATTACCGTTCAAATTAGTATTTGTAGAGGAATTTGAAAGACGAGAAGATGCACAAGAAGCCGAACGGCGATTAAAAGGCTGGCCTCGTAAGAAAAAAGAGGCACTAATTAATAGTGGATGGGAAGCCGTTCCTGGAGTTACAAAAAAGGGTGCATTCACTCAATTTTAATAACCCTTCGACAAAGCTCAGGGAGGACGGCGGGGATAGAGTTCGCTTGTAGAGAGAGCAGCGAGTCTTTGCGTTTATTAAAGCTCTCTATCGATTAATCAACTTCTAGATTATCAACCATAGTAAGTCGCTCTTGATAACGTCCCTGTTTAAAAGTCGCCTGTAACCAAGACTTGACCATAGCAATGGCTTGTTCATGCGAGACAAAATCAGCGGGGAGCACCAAAATATTAGCATTGTCATCTTGACGGCTCATGCGCGCGACTTCTTCATTCCAAGCCAATGCAGCGTAAATTCCAGGGAATCTATTGGCCGCGATGCTCATGCCGACACCACTACCACACAGCAAGATGCCAAAATCAGCACGTCTTTCAAGTAGTGCTTGGCAGACGGCCTCAACAAACACCGGATAATCAGAACGATCTGCATTATACGCGCCAACATCAAGCCATTCAATGGATTTATCTGCAACCTGAACACGCTCTTTTATGCATGCTTTGTGACTAAAGCCGCGATGATCGGCACCTATAACAATTTTCACGGCTTCACCTGAGTTGTTGTATCGGGTGCTGCAGCAGGTTGCGCTGCCGCGCCAGGGGCAACAGGAGTAGAGGTCACGGTCACCGTTGGCACAACTACAACAGTAGGAACAACTGCTCCAGCTGGCACATCTGAATAAAGCTCTTTTGCCTGTGTTTGCAAATCTTGACTCATTGATCCCGATTCTTGTTTTTCAGTAACCTTAGCACCTTCATGTAAACGCCACACCATCGAGCCTTCTTTTCCAGCCGATCTGAAATGCAACACCATTTCTTTTGAGGTCGATGAAATTATCGGTTTATCTTCAGTGGTCGTAGCGTTAAATCTAACAACATAAGCTTCTTTAAATCGAGAGATCTTTTTACCAAAAAGCACCCTGTATTCAGGATCCAACTCAGTAGATTTAACTTCAAGAGGACTATAGGACACATCATCAACCGTTAAAAACATTTGCCATTGCGATTGGGGTTGACCCAGCGGCAATTCAAAAGGACTCAATACATAAAAAGTAATGGAATGCTTGTTGTCTTCCAGTTGTCTACGTAAAAAAACATTTTTATCTTCTTCAGATTTCCCGCGACGTCGCATATACATATCCGCATGGGCAATCCGTGTATCGTCTGACAACCACATTGCATCAAACATCCCTGCCGTAGCAAATTGATTATACAACGTAACCGACCGAATATACGCATCAGCGTTTTTTGGTAATGGAGGCAGATCTCCTCCTTGGTCAAACTTTTCTACACCCCAATCAACAACCCTGCCACAGCCTGGCGCCAAAGCAAGTACTATAAATCCTGTCATAACCAATAAACTATTTTTATACTTCATACCAAACGCCTCTTTCTTTTTTACAATTTCCACATAATAGTAGTATCCTAAAAAAAAGAATGTTGATTGACAAGCTCGCTAACAAAAAAGGTTAACTCATGAATCCTCTCACTCTGCTCCTTGCATGGCGCTACGCACTCGGCTCACAACACGAAAAAAACATTGCCAGCATGGTAAAAGTCTGCTTTTTAGGTATTTTAATTGGATCATTTTCTCTTGCACTTGTGATTGCCGTCATGAATGGCTTTGAGAAGGTCACGCATGAAAAAATGCAAAGTATCCACGCACAAATCATCATGCGCAGCCATGGACACAACCTCGACTACGAAAAAGTCAGCCACGTATTGCGCAATGAATTTCCTGAAGTTGCTTTTTTTAGTCCTACTTCATACCAGCAAGTTATTATTCAACCTACAGATTCTGACGATATTACCAATCTCATTGCTCTTAAATCGATTGACCCCGCACAAGAATCTCTGGTTACCACGTTCGATAAAAAAATCATTGCATCCGCGAGTAAGGATCTTTCGCTCAAGGGAACCATTACTGATGACACTATTCTGATTGGTCAAACGTTGGCTAAAAATTTAAATCTTTCGTCGGGCGACACTATCAATATTCTGTTTCCTGACAACGAAAAAACAAAGTCTCGCAAAATAACCCTTGCGATATCTCAAGCGACAGTAGGCGGCATTTTTACCACAGGGATCGATGAATTTGATGCTGGACTGGCGCTATGCAATCATGATTTTTTTAATACACTGTTTCCCAACGATGGGGTCACGCAGATTAATATCAAGCTAAAACCTGACGCTCATGAACAAGTCGTTATCACTCGATTAAAAGAACGCTTTCAGTTAGAAGTGTATTCATGGCAATGTCTTTATCCAGCACTCGTTGCCGCTCTTAAATTAGAAAAATATGCCATGTTTTTAATTCTTGCATTAATCACCCTGGTGGCAAGCATGAATATTATTTCTCTGTTGTTTATGCAAATCACTCAAAAGCGTGGCGACATTGCAATCCTCAAAGCAATGGGTCTATCTGACGGCACGATTAGCAGAATATTTCTTCTTATGGGTATGGGTATTACCTGTTGCGCAACGCTCCTAGGACTCGCATTAGCCACCCTTGCAAGCTGGGTATTAGAAACGTACCCATTCATCACTCTACCAGACGCTTATTACGTCACCCATCTACCATCAAAAATGGAATGGCATTTGCTCCTGATTGTTTTTATCGTTATCATGTGTTTGAGTTTTATTGCAACCTTGTTTCCTGCTTACAGAACTCGCTCCATAAACATTGCGCAAATTCTACGCTTTGAAGCATAATAAGAAAGATGAGTATGATAAATATACATTCTGCCCTGCCAACCTGGGATCTTACTAACAAAAGAGTATTAGTACGTGCCGATTTAAATGTACCTCTAGCCAACGGCGCCATCGCTCATGACTATCGCCTACAATCCATACTGCCCACCATTGACCTTATTCAAAAAAATGGCGGCAAAGTTATTATCATAACCCATATGGGCCGACCAAAGAAACCAACAGCTGAACTCTCAACCAAAAACCTTATTCCCTGGTTTGAAAAAAAAGGCTACACAATAACCTGGACCGACAATCTTAATGATGCCTACAACAAAAGCCTTGAAGATCAAAAAAGCATTCTTTTATGCGAAAATTTACGATTTTTTCCAGGAGAAAAAGGTGGCGATGCTACCTTTGCTCAAAGCCTGGCACGATTAGGCGATTATTATGTCAATGATGCCTTTGCAGCTATGCATAGAGGCGACACATCAATCACGCTTGTACCCACTTATTTTGCGCCAGATAAGCGCACGATAGGATTATTGGTTGAAAAAGAAATAACAACACTCGACAAATTGCTCACTTCATCAAAAAAATCATTTGTCTTAATCCTTGGCGGTGGAAAAGTAGTTGAAAAATTACGACTCATAGAAAACATGCTCGATAAGGTCCAAACAATTTTGCTGTGTCCGGCAATCGTGTTTACCTTTTTAAAGGCACTGGGCAAACCCGTGGGAAAATCCCTTGTTGACCAAACAGCGCTCACTATATGCGCGAATCTCATGGAACAAGCACAACAAAAAAAAGTATCGTTAGAATTTCCTATTGATTATCAGATAGCTACTGATAACATCAATGGACCATTAAGCCTTGTAGAAGCCGATGCATTTCCTGCTAACGGCATAGGTATATCTATTGGTCCAAAAACAGTCGAACTATTTAAAGAACACATTAACAATGCACACACAATTTTTTTTAATGCCGCTATGGGATTTGGGGATAGAAAAGAAACAGTAGAAGGCACCACAGCATTATTGCATGCAGTGGCAGAATCCAATGCCTTTAGTGTCGTTGGCGGAGGCGACTCAGTAGCCGCAACAGAGACGCTCAACATACACGATAGAATCGATTATCTTTCAACCGGTGGTGGCGCAACATTGACCTATCTCAGTAGCCAAACGCTACCAGGACTCGTTGCACTCGATATCATAAAAAAATCCACCTAAAATACTGGACAAAAACTCAACAAGCTTAGGCCATTTTGCAAGTGATCTTCGTGTATTGGATCTTCTTGTTTTGTTTTTTCAAAAAGCAAAATGCCAGTATTATCGTGCTTCATATTCCACACGCAAAAATTAGGCTGCTGTAATCCAAGATAATCAGCTAGAATCGCTGCTACATCTTTTTCATTACTGTGATTCTTTTTGATGCTTGCGCGTAGTAGGCCACGAACTTTTTGATTAAACGGCGATTGCTTCATATGACCCGAGAAATCATCGGGCGATTGCCAAATGTCGCATGACTTCATAGATTCATCGCGAGAAAAGCCTACGATACCTTTTAAACAATCAAAATCAGGATTATCGATAAAATAAGCTGCTTTTTGAAGATTAAAACAATGCTCATCACACAATTCATGTAACACGAACTCAGTCATGTTCTCATGGCCATGCAATGAAACCATTTTTTTTGGTAGCAAACTTAAATGATTCAGAAGCTCGTAATGTCTGCTGAGTAATTCCTCTGGCTTCATACATTCCCCTTTCCTTTTTTTAAAGTGCTTTCATTAATACAATACTATCAAATTTTTACTCTCACTTACTATGACCATACTCAACTTATACTATAACATCAATAGACCACCGTACTTTCTTAAAAAAAATTTAACAGAGCTCTATTTTTGATAAACATATCTCAATAATGCACAACATTTGACACCTAATTCTTTCATTTTAAACGGTAGTACGATACTATTGTCAATGTAGTAATAATATTAGCCCGTATTTCTTACCATACCTAGGTACCGTGAAAAAATTTATCTTATTTTTCTCCACACTCCTGCTCTTATTAAACTATTACGCAGAATCTTTAGGCCGTAGCGTACACCGCCCTAAAGATCCAACGCTACCAGAAATTTCTGTACGATGGACAAACGGCACACGACTGTATCATCTAAAAAGTTCTCATTTGGAGTTTTACCCATTTTTTGGCATTTTTGAAAAACAGTTTTTTCAAAACCATCTTTTACCATCAGGGCCAATAGCCTATCGTAATGCCCCAGAAAAAGCAGTTCAAGCTGATATCCTCAATAGCCAAATCGAAGAGCTTCTGGAAGAAATCAAACAAAAGAAAAAAACATTCAAAAATTTTATCATCCTCACCCGCAAAAATTTTAATCGAAAAAAATCATGTGGCATGATGGTGCTCAAATTTAAAAACTATCCCTTCATTCTTAAATTATGCATGGAAACACCAAAAACGTTTACTAATCCCTACTGTAAAGGCTTAGATAATATCTGGTTTTTTCCTTTAGGGGGCGGCATGAATCGTCATCTTGCTGGCCTTACTCGTATCAAGAATCTAGAAACCATAAAAAATAAATTGTCACAACATCCCGAATGGTCAACAACAGTTGACCTGCCCAATAAATGGCACTGGGTTCCTAAAAAACAAGACTGGCTCGAGATAAGCGGTACCAATATGGGCGATCAAAAACAAGTTAGCATTCAAATTCCTGCTACGTATTGCATTATTGCCGATGCTATAGAAGCACAAGAAGAACTCAGCATATTTAACACAGAACATACTACTTTTGCTATGAGCCTGTGTAATTACCTTGAGCTCGGTCTTGACCCGCACATCAATAACTTTATGATCGAAAAGAATACCAAAAAAATTGTTATTGTAGACACAGAACATTTTCCATCCGTTGTCGGTATTAAAAAAAAGGTAACCTTCGATGGCTACTTTGCCTGGTACACCTATCTTGCAAGTAAATGTGCAAAAAATTGGTTCTTCAGGACTAAAGATGAGCGCCTTACAGCCCAAAAAGCTAAACACACCTGGAATCCTACACTATCGTCGTAAAAAATTATTTTTCACCTCTTTTTCTCATAAGTTTCCCATAACCCCCAAAAAAATCATTAATCTATTGCACGCCACCATCCATTTCTGATAATGTTTCAAATATATAATAAAAACAGCAAGAACTCATAATACCGCGCAACGCAGTGAGGTATTATTATATATAACTAAAAAAGGAGATTTTTAAATGAAGATCAAATTTTATATAGTAATTGCCTTGGTAGTCATTACTACCGTGCCACTGACATATACCGCTACACAAAAAAAGGCTACCACAACAAAAGCAGCCGCAACAACGTCAACTACAAAAAAATCAGCCGGAGCTGCAACACCAAAGGCTGCATCAACAATTAAGCCTATGGCTATGCCAAAATTACCAAAAAGAACAAGGGTCGATAAAAGTAAAAAGGCAACGGTTACTACTCAAAAAACAACAACAACAGCAAAACCTACTGCTAGAAAATAACTTTTCCCTCTTTTTAGGAACAAGTCTCACGGACCCCCGAGTTCTTCGCACGGCGAACTCAGGGGCTTTCTATTGCTAGAGAGCCTACACTGAGAGCTTATCCAAAAAGCCTTCAACAACCCTCTGCCAGCATTACTCGAGACGAGCGGGGGACGCGCTTACTCCTGCCGTGCCCGCCATAGCTTTTAGCGACGGCCGAGAGCGTAACCGAAGGGTTAGACAGGACGGTGGAGAGTTGTTTTTTCGCCAACTTCCCTGCCTGTCGATCGTAGCCTTAGCCAAGTCGGAAGCTTTTTCGAAGGGTGCGATAAAATTATAAAATATAATTTCCGTATAGGCTCTAAGCAATTAACTTCTGCTCACTATGCTCAAAAACCTTTATTTAATAGCGATTTTTGTCGTTATAACTACGAATTTTTATATTTTGTTCACCCTCTCTCCTTGTAGTTCTTGGTTAACTTGACCACTTTTCCAAAGTTTGATTCGAAAAAAGTGAGATTTCTACGGTGAAAAAGGGACATTTTCAGGTTGCGCCTACAAACTTTGATGCAACTATTGTTTTTTCATTTCAGTTAATGCTATTATTCAAACTGTAATATTATTTTTAGTTTTATTGTTTTTAAAATACAGTTTAATGTTCATTAAAAAAGGAAGCGCTATGAAGCTTACAAGATTTTTTTCAACCATAATCACCTTATTACTTATTGGTTGCTGCCAATCAGCTATAGCTGCGGTAGAGACCATCCCTTTGAAAGGTGATACAACCAGCTTTGATACACAAAAACAAGCGATCGAAAGCACTTTAACTGAACTTAAAAACATTGACACCGCGACGCTCGATGCAACTACAAAGGCAATTATTCAAGAAAGTACAAAGGAAGCTACCAACATTAAAAATGCTATCAATATCCTACAAACAGCAGACCTTAAAACCCCTGAAGGCGCTAATCAACTAGAAATCGCTCTTCAGCAAAATGAAGCCTCTCAAAATAAAGTTAAAGACCTTGAATTAAAATCTCCTGCTACCTATAAAAATATTATCAATAAGATTTTTAATACTGCCGAAATTGCAAAAACATCTGGAAGAGACAAGGCCAAAACCTACGGAATAAATAAATTTATTCAAATCGTTAATGATGCTTTAGTTAAAGCAGATCAAGTTACCGGTGGCACCAACGTGGACATTGTGGGAGCAGTCGGTAGCGCTAAAGAATTAGTAGAAAAAATTAAAGATATCACCCAAAATATTCAAGCCGGCAAAGCAGCCCTTGCTACTTTTGACAACGCACCAGCATTAATAGAAATTAGCTCGCGCTTAGCATCACAACTTGCTCCAGGAAACGAAGCGGGTAAGATTGCTGAAGCAATTAATGCGGCAATAAAACCTACTATTGACCAAATCAACATGAACAAATATCCAATAGCCTTTTTAGCATCTACAGCTTTTAATGTAGGTACCGCAATTGCTGAAAGCGCTATGGGCTCCAAACCATTCGAATTTGACCCATACGGTAAAGAGGCTGCAAAAAAAGTAGCTGATCAAACTCAAAAAAATCTTCTTGATATACAAAGGCTGGACACTATAGCTTCTGTAGCGCAATCAAAACAAGAAGCCATCAAGGCAAACGAACTTGCCGCTGCCAACTATGCATTAGAACAATTTCAAAAAGATACACAAAATGCCGCTCAAGCAGCCGCAACCGCTAAAGCTGAAGCTGATCAAGCAGCCGCTTACGCTGCCCAAGTTTCGCAACAATCTGCTGACTATAATCAAGCTCAAACAAATGCCCAATCGCTCATGGAAAAACTTAGATTAGCTCAAGAACTTGAAGAAGCTAAAAAAAGAGCTGTTGAACTACAAACCGCTGAAAAAGAAAAAATAGCCACTCAAAATGCCCAGGAAGTTGCGTGGAAAAAAGATGAAACAGATCAAGAAGAGAAAATAAAAACAGCTACACAAACACTTGGACTCAATACCTCTATTCAACAACTCCTGACTATTATTAATGCCGCAGAAAGCACTGGTATTCGCGTTTATAAAATAGACGACAGCGTGATTACAGCCGCTAAAAAGGCACTTGATGATGCAAAATCAAGCAATTTCGCTTTTCTGGGAACAACACCCTCTCTTATGGGACATGGATGGGAACCTATCAGTACCATGATTGGCCTTTACAATCTATTGCTCAAGGTAGTTGTAGGAGAACAAAGACCATCACTCTGGCTTGATAATCGTGCGTGGTTTAATGACATGGCAACCTATTTGACCAGCACAGCTAACAATGATCGAATTAAATTACCACAAAATCAAATACCTACTACAGCAGATTTCGATGCTTACTCAGCAAAAGCCGAAGCAGATTTGGTGTGGCAGAAGTATAAAGATGATGTAGAAAAAGCTAATACCCCTGAAGCATTGGCGCAAGCTGCCGCAACAAGAGAAGCTGTAGCAAAACAACGCGCTGAGGCAGACGCCAAAATTATTGCACGTATGCAGGCTTATCAAGCAGACACTGCAGTACAACAACGTTATGCGCAATTAGCCGCAGACGCTAAAGCAGCGTCAGATAAACTCGCTGTCGCCGTCAATCGCTTTATCTACTTGTTACAACAAGCACAAGCCAACAAAGGTCTGGGCGGGCAATCCTTGTCAGCTGCACAATCTGTTACATTACAAGAACAATTATTTGGCTATTTAGCAGCAGAACCAAAGGATCAACTCAATGACAACATGCAAACAATAATACAACTTTATGCAAAAGCTCGTCAGCAAAACGTAGTAAATATTCCACAATCACTTGTTGATCTTATCACTGCGTATACACAAAACCCACAAACACAAACTTCTTCGACACCTGCACCTACAACAACAACGACTACAACACAGACAACAACTCAGACTAGTACAACACAGCAGGCAACTGTTGATGCAGCAGCAGCTGACGTTACTGCTGCACAGAAAGCAGTTGATGGCGCAACAACCCTTGACCAAGCTAACACTGCCCTAACGCAAGCTAACGCGGCCTTATCTAAAGCAACCAGCGCACAAACAGGTGCTACCGATGCAACCGTTAAAACACAGGCAAACACGGTCGCAACTAATGCAACTACTACTCAAAGCAACGCACAAAGTAAAGTTGCTCAATTACAAGCACAAACAAATGCTACAGCACAAGCGGTCATCGACGCCGCACAGGCAGCAGTAACTGCCGCTCAACAAGCTATTGATGCAGCTAATAGCCTAGATGCAGCTAATGCGGCACAAAAACAAGCAAATGATGCTAACACAAAAGCTGTTGCCGCAGCTACTAATGGTACAGCAGCTACAGCTAACAACGCATCAACCGTCGCGGCTAACGCTAAAACGACTGTGGCTAATGCACAAAAAAAGATTGATCAAATTACAGCCGCCATAGCTACACAACAAGCAGCTGTTGACGCTGCTCAAAAAGCAGTCAACGATGCGCGAAATGCAGTTGATGCTGGAACAACAGTAGACCTAGCAAGTGCTGCCTTAACACAAGCCAGCAATGCTCTCACGCAGGCTAATGCAGCAAAGACAAATGCTACCGTTTCTAGCATAATTGCAAATGCAACAACGGTAGTGAACAATGCTACAACAACGAGGGATGACGCACAAAAATTACTAAATGCTAGACAGACCATGGCAAAAGAACAAGCAGCCGTTGATACTGCTCAAGCAGCCGTAACTACAGCACAAAAAGCTGTGGACGCCGCAACAACAGCAGACCAAGCTAATGCAGCACTCACCCAAGCCAATGATGCTTTAACGCTAGCTAATACGACAAAGACAAATACAACCAATTCTAACATTGTTCCAAATGCAAATACCGTCGTAAAGAATGCTACAACGACTCAAAACAATGCACAAACTAAAGCTACTCAACTGCAAGCAATTACAACACAACAAGCAGCCGTTGATGCCGCCCAGTCAGCCGTAACTGCTGCACAAAATGCGGTAAGTGCTGCAACAACTCTTGACCAAGCTAACACTGCCTTAACACAAGCTAATGCTGCTTTAACACAAGCAACTGCTGCACAAACAGGTACTACCGATACAAATGTTAAAGCTAAGGCCGACGCTGTCGTAGCAAGCGCAACTACTACTAGCAACAATGCGCAAGCTAAAGTAACTCAGCTACAACCAGCAACCAGTGTATCAAGTTCTAATAACGTACCAGCTGGCGACGCGTCAAACTTCTTTTCAACAACGGTGCAGGGTTGGATTAATAATTTTGCAAGTAATCCAGAAGCTAACTTAATAAAAATACTTACAGCGTATACGCAACGTTATTATTCGGTGCTGAGTGGTAATCCGACCACAACTAACGAACAAAGCGTATTATCGGCCCAACTAGGATCGACTAATACCTACAGCATACTCTTCAACTATGCTGCCACAAATGGTTATCAACACTACTACTGGATATACATGATGCTATATTTTGCGATCAGCAAGGACTATCTGCAATATGCTCAGATGTATGAGCCATATGCAACAAATCCTTCATACGTACCCTACGCTGAGTCAGATCCTACGTTAATAACTAAGTGGAAAGGTTACACAGGATCAGCTGCTACTACATCCACTACCTCAACAACGACAACAGCTGCTTCCACACAACACGCAGCCGTTGATGCGGCGCAGGCAGCAGTAACAGCTGCACAAAATGCAGTAACTGCAGCTACTACGCTCGATGCGGCAAATGCAGCACTTACAAAAGCTAGTGATGCTTTAACGCAGGCTAATACTGCCAAAACAAATGCTACTGATGCTACCGTAAATTCAAATGCTACCACCGTTGTTAATAATGCAACCACTACCAAGAACAATGCACAGACTAAAGTAACTCAATTACAACAGCAAGCAGCCGTTGACGCTGCACAGGCAGCTGTAACAACAGCTCAAAATGCGGTAAATGCAGCCACTACCCTGGCCGCAGCAAACACAGCATTGACACAAGCAAGTGATGCTTTAACACAAGCTAATACTGCCAAAACAAATGCTACGGACGCTACTGTAAGTTCAAATGCTACCACCGTTGTTAATAATGCAACTACTACCAAGAACAATGCGCAGACTAAAGTAACTCAATTACAACCAACGACATCTACCACGACAGCGTCATCAGGTGATAACGTACCAGCTGGCGATGCGTCAAACTTCTTTTCAACAACGGTACAGGGTTGGATTAACAATTTCTCAAGTAATCCGGCAGCTAACTTAATAAAAATACTGACAGCTTATACTCAACGTTATTATTCAGTGCTGAATGGTAATCCGACCACAGCTAACGAACAAAGCGTATTATCGGCCCAGCTAGGATCGCCTAATACCTACAATATACTCTTTAACTATGCTCAAACAAATGGTTATCAACACTACTATTGGATATACATGATGATGTACTTTGCCATTAGTAAGGACTATCTACAATATGCTCAGATGTATGAACCATATGCAACAAATCCTGCGTATGTACCCTACGCTGAGTCAGATCCTACGATAATAACTAAATGGAAGAGTTATAAATAAAGATAAAGTAAGAAAGGTATGAGAGAAACATTTACATTTCTCTCATACCTTTCTTACTATTTTTCAAAAATATAAATAGAACTAAAAAAGTATACTATTTTTTAGCAGCCTTTTTAGCGGCATTTGCAGCTTTTCGTGCTTTTCTCTTCTCATGTATGGTGCCGGTAGTTTTTAAAAATCTATCACTATGATCTTTTCTTTTCTTTTCACATGCAGTTTTTGCATCCCCCGAAAGTTTATTACAATTTTCTTTGAGTGCAGCTAATCCTTCCTCAGCTATTTTCTTAATCTCTGCGTGGTCTGCTGGATCAATTTTATTTTCATCTTGATCAACTGAACCGGCTGCAAGAGTCCCTGGTACAGCAGCTTTAGGGGCAGCCGCTACTTTTGGAGTTTGCGTTACCGCAACATTGCTCGCCGCTAATAGAGAAAGCAATGCACATAATTTTAAATTCATAAAAACTCCTTATTGTAGATTAAAAATGATATTTACATTAAAACCATACGCTCGCTGCCTTAAAAAACGCAATATTTTTTAGCAAATTCAGCAAAACAATGCGTAAATTTTTTATGAACGAGAATCAACAATTCTAGGATCTGACAAAAGCACCCATCCCCATTTTTCATCCCACACAAGAGGCCCATATTTTTGACTATTTTTAAGATCACAAAAAATATCGCACTAAAATGGCCCAGTATCTTTTATCGTCAAAGACACTGGGCCAATAGCTTTCTAAGAAAAAACTAAAATTTAAGCTACGTGTTGCTCTTTAGTTGTACCAAAACTGAACAAGCTTGCAACTTTATTGCCTGCAGGGCTAAAGAATGATTTAACTGAATCTCACATGCCGCCTTTTGAATTTTGGGCCAATGTAGCATCGACTTCAGATGCTTGTTGCTGTTTAACTGCCTTAAAATTCTGGAATTCTTCATAAGCACCATAACGGGTTAAGAAAAATTTAATAATTTTACGTACAGCTTCTGAAAAATTAAGATCTGAAAAACTATAAACACTTAATATCATATTTTGGAATAATTTCATCAGCAGTAATAAGTGTTACTTTTTCTACAAGACTTTGGGCAATTAAAAGACGATCAAAGGGATCGTTATGTATCATTGGTAGCTTCTCTAAATAAAGTGCGTGATCAGCAGTTATCGAGAGAATGCTAAAATCATTTGAGATGATAACTTCTTTTAAGTTATCCGGAGCAATGAGTTTATTAAGAGACTTTTTGATGACGATCTCCCAGATACTTACCGTGCTTACAATTATGTTATTACTAGGATTGGCAATGAGATCTCTAGTTTTTTTAACAAGTTTTTTATCATTAGCAAGCCACCATAATAAAATATGCGTATCTAATAAATAACGATTCATTTAAAATACTCCATAAACTCTTCTGGTAATGTATCAAAATCTTTTTTTATTTTTACTTGACCAACCCAATCTCCAGGCTTACGTTTCTTTTTTTTAGTGTGGATAGCAACTAATCTTGCAACTGGTTGACCGGCTTTACAAATTATGACCTCTTCGCCTCTTGCCGCAAGCTCGACGAGCTTGGAAAGATTTGTCTTGGCTTCATGTAAGTTAGCTTTTTTCACCTATTTTCTCCAGGTTATGCATCTTGAATACTTCTAGTTATAATGCTAGCTAAGCTAAGTCAAATTTGTCAAGTTTTTTTGATTAAGCCTTTGACATAATCGAATTTTCTAAAGCATTTCTACTTAATCCCTCTTTAATAGTTTGCTCGGCATACCATAAACGCTCTTGCACGCTCTTAATTCTTGTTAGCAGTAAAATGTTATGCCCCCCATGGGATTCGTGAGACTGGGAGATCATTTAAGAGTGCAACAAGCTGTTGCACTCTTGCATAAGATCTACCCCTATTGTCCATTAAAGCCATTTTATAAAAATAAAACTGCCCCAGTTTTTCTCATAACAAGAAGAACTGGGGCAATAATTTTCTTAATAAACTAAAACTTAAGCTACGTGTTGCTCTTGAGCTTTACCAAAACCGAACAAGCTTGCAACTTTATTGCCTAACGATTTAACTGAATCCCAAAAGCCGCCTTTTGAATTTTGGGCCAATGTAGCATCGACTTCAGCTGCTTGTTGCCCTTTAACTGCCTTAAAATTCTGGAATTCTTCATAAGCACCATAACGGGTTAAGAAAAATTTAATAATTTTACGAACATCTTCAAGTTGTTCATCAAGCGTTAAACGCGGATCGCTCACAAAAGGCATTATTTCTTGGTACCAATCAGCATGTTTTTTTTCTAATTCGGTTAAAGCAAGTTTATGGAGATAACGATAGGTCGCACGTTCTTTTTGTTGATCGCCTTCTTTTGCTTCTTGAATCTTTTGTGCAAGATTTGCATAGTACACTTTAAACTGTGCGCGCTCTTGCTCATTAGTAGTAACACGTTGAGTAAAATCATCGAAGTTTGCATCAATAAACGTAAGTTTTCTGTCTGCAGCATTCACTGCTACTACTGAAAGCAACACTATCGCGCTTATTACGTACTGTTTCTTCATCATGGCCTCTCCTGATATAGGGGTAATAAATAAAAACTCTTATTTAATAATATCCTGTTCTATACGCTGTAATTTTTGTGCAAATGCCTCATCGGATGCAACAAGCTTCTCTACTTTATCAATCGCATGCATCACCGTAGAATGATCACGACCACCTAGATAAATACCAATATCACGTAATGACTTATCGGTCAACTTTTTCATAAAGAACATAGCAATTTGTCGCACAAATGCTAATTCTTTGTTGCGCCCCTTAGCTTGCAAATCAGCCAGAGAATAAGGGTAGTAAGCGTTAAGACGCTTTACGATACCATTAAAATCAAGCATTGGTTTTTTATAATCTTCTGGCAATGATTTATTTAACACTCGATTGGCAAGTTCCAATGTCACCGGCTGTTTGGTTAACGAAGCAAATGCCATGACGCGCACTAATGCGCCTTCCAGTTCTCGGATATTTGATATAACACGCGATGCAATAAAATGAGCAATTTCATCACTCACGGTGCCATCGCTCTGCTCAGCCTTCTTTTTTAAAATAGCTACTTTAGTTTCCAGACTTGGCATATACATATCGGTCACCAGGCCACAGGCCAAACGAGAACGTAGCCTTTCGGCTAACCCTTGAATATTTTGCGGAAACGTATCACTTGAAAAAACAATTTGTTTTTTTGCATCATAAAGTGCATTGAAGATATGAAAGAATGCTTCTTGTGTTTGCTCTTTATTGGAAATAAATTGAACATCGTCAATCAAAAGCACATCAATGTCTTTATATTTTGCTTGGAATTTGTACATCTTGTCAAAACGAATCGCGCTAATAAATTCATTCACAAACCGATCGGCTGTTTGATAGAGCACGGCAGCATTTTTATTACTTACTTTAATTTCGTTGCCAATGGCGTGCAACAAGTGAGTCTTACCTAGTCCTGATCCCCCGTAAATAAAGAGAGGATTATATAGTCTGCCTGGATTTTCGGTCACCGCATGCGCAGCAGCATAGGCCAATGAGTTACTTGGGCCAACAATAAAGTTACTAAAAACATAACTACTATTAATATGACTCGCATTTTTAGAACCCTGCACCTTGAGAGCAGTAGAGCTTCTCTTTTGTACTGCTGGCACCGTAGTCGCTGCCAAAAATGTTCCGCTCGCTGGCTGGGACTGATACGTCACTGTCACGGGCTCTCTTGCTACTTCTAATCCATCAATAAAGACTACTTTAAGAGAATCAATATTGAGCAAGCGACCCAAATGCAATTGCATTAAGTTTGTATAGTTATTACGAATCCAATCCTTAACAAACGGATTAGGCGCCTTCAAATAAATAATTTTTTGAATAGCGTCCCACTTGCTTAAAGAAACAGCTTTGAACCAGGTCTCCACAATCCTGCTGCCCGCTTCTTCCCGCGCGATCGTTAAAAATTCATCCCAAATACCTGCTAACACGCTTTGACTCATTCGTTAATGTACTTATTGTTATGGAGATAATCGCAAATAAAGCTCCACTATTACCTAGTAGAAGTCAGTTTTTATTCTTTATGTTTTTTGTTTAAGTATAGATAACTACTTTAACAAATGAAACCATACTAGAAAAGAACAAAAAAAAATAATGTTTTTTATGCAGTAGCGCTAGCATTAAAATAGGAAGCAATTCCCTGACAGATTCCCTGGACAAGACGTTGTTGGTAGGATTTATCATTCAACAAAGATGCGTCATGCTCGTTGGACACAAAACCAAGCTCGACTAATACAGCAGGCATCTGCGTTCCCAATAACACCTGCGATACTTCATATTTCACTTTTCTATCAACAACGGTTGTACCATGAGTACGTGCCGCAGCAAGAATGGTTTTATGTGTCATAGTGGCACAAAGCTTACTTCGCGCAGAACGAATAACATCATAGTTGCTGACAAGCGCCGCATATGAATCGCTCATCGTGCTAAACACAGGATGCAATAGTGTCGGATCACAACAAAATGTTTCTATGCCTTGGGCACTTTTGTTAACTGAAGCATTTGCATGAATAGAAAGAAATAACTCTGCCGATTGCCCCGAATTGGCAAGCGATGTCCGCCTATCAAGCGGCACAAAAAAATCAGCATCGCGTGTCATAATGACACGAAACCCCTTTTTTTTTAATTGATCAGCAACCTGCCCCCCAACCGCCAAGGCTATATCTTTTTCCTTGAGGTTGAAGCAGCCTACCGCACCGTTATCGCTCCCACCATGGCCACAATCTATCACTACACTGTGTCTTTTTTTTGCCGATGCAGTATTTAAAACCGGCCGACAGCTTTTAGTGTTCAATTCTTTAAGCAATTCTTGATTGAAGAATCGAAACGTAACACCCTTTTGCAAACTAATCGAATCAAAAAGCTCGTACCGCATACCCACTTTTTTAGGATTATAACTCATTGAAATCTTTATACCGTTAGTTGGTGTTCCTAATTCTTCGATGCGCACTGAATATAAATCAGCTGCCGCACTGTTTAAATCTTTAATCATTTTTTTGACATCATCTGCTACCACTTGAACACTTGGCACTACAAAAACTAGCTCCTCGCGCTCTGGATTATTTTTTCTTGGCGACAGGTTATTAATAGTGGGAGCGTTAGAAAAATATAATACCAGTGAACCTAATTCAATAGAACCAGCACATGACACTTTAGAGTTTGCGGCGACACCTCGATGATGAAACACTTTTTGCAACAGAATTTTTTTGTCCTGCAAAGCACCAAATGCACCAAAAGACAGCAAAGCACCACTCAAAATTATGCCTAAACTGATTAACCCTACTATTCTGTTCTTCATCATACCCCCTTTATTGTATCCCCCAGAAAACCCCACGTCTTTTCAAGACTGAGATAAATAAGCTAAAGCGCTTTTTCCAGGGTCCCCTAAACCACGACTTTAAAGCCGTGTGAAAGGCTAACTAACTCATTTCTTCCACCAAATATGCCAAGCGACGAGACCGCTCCCATGCTTCTAAAAAATCTTTTATTCTATAGCGCCGCACTGTTTCACTGTCACTCTTGAATGCTGGGTCATGAACAATAACTTCCCTTTTCTTTGAATCCCAACCAACAACAACCAGCAAATGCCCATTTCTATAAGGCAATGCACCTCCCTGAATAGGCCCCCGCACACTCACCACCACCGGCATACCTCGTTTAAGCCGCTGGTGCAAGCGCCCAAATGAATTAAGACGCGCTGCAAAAAATAAGAACTCGCCATTACAACGTTCAAATGCATGTGCCATATTTAAAGACCAACTGCCATAAATACCCAAGCCGTCATCAAAAGATTTTTGCGCAAAATCTAATGGATCAACCGGTTTTTTTAGTAAAAAACTAGTGAGCATACTGCATGATGTTGGCGAACATATAGCATCATTTTTTGGATGATCTAAAGCAAACTGTGACATCATTGGAACATTGCGAATATGGACTGAAGATAATGACTTTAGCTGCTGGTCTATCACCTCTGGTTTAAAATTATTAAAATGAGTTAATGATACAGCGCAAGCCTTAAGTAACGGCAAACTCACTCCATCATGCGCAACAACTTTTATACGGAACCCATCGGCCAAGGTACCTTCATCAACCTCTAATCGTACAAAGTCATACCCCGAAACACCATCTGACTTACTGGTATAAGAGCGTTGCACTGCCGCACCCCAATCAACCATCCGATGCCATGCGCCCCATCGTCCCGTCTGGGCATTGCGCACCTGTACCGCAAAAGAAAAATACCCTTTTTGGGGTCTCAGTGCATTCCATGAAAAAATCAATTGAGAAAATAATGGAACATTCTCTTTGAGAAAAAATACCTGCGATCTATTCGCATGAACTCCTAGCTCAGATTCAGTAAAAATTCTGGAATAAAGCCAAGTCCACGCGTCTTTTTTGGTATTATCCTGTTTTTGGATGTTGTGCGCGCATGCCACATTAAAGAATAAGCCAAACCATAAATATCGTTGCAGTAGCATCTTCATGTATCACTCCCTTATTACAATTTCCATTTCCCCTTCTTATTTCCATGATACCGAGTATCATCTATCAATATCAATATTTTTCTATGTGAATTAAAATAAGCCCGCTGGAGCAAAAAAATTTACATAGAAATAGTAATGCCCTAAGAATTTACTATGCAAATCTCTTTCAAATATGAGCCATTATAGATCATACTACTACATAAGTAACAAAAAACACTCCATAATATGAGGAATACGTTCATGAAAAAATACCTCTATGCCCATAAGCACCGTACAATGCTTTACTGTTTCTTGTTACTCCCGCTCAGCCTTTATGCCAATAACACCCATAAAGCCCTGGTGGCAGTACCAATAATCGATTTAGTTGGTTCACCAATACAAGATCTTATTCCAAATGTATCTGAACCCAAAGCGTATAAAGCATTACCACTCTGTGGCGGTAACACTAATAAATTTCTAGCCTGTCCACGTATGCATCAGCTTCTTTTTAATGAAGTTGTTACTATTATTGAAGTTAAAAATAGTGAAGCATTAATACATATTCCTAATTTCTTTTACATGGTCAATGGAAAAGCAACACCTCAACATGCATATTGGACCCCCAAAAAAAATCTGATTATGTTTAAAGAACTGGTCAAACAGGGCGTTGACCTAGAAAAAATCCCTAAATCACTCTCATTTCGAAAAAAAACAATACCAGTAGACCACAATACAGTAACCTTAATTATGCCTTATACGGACACGACACTACCCTACACTTTTTCTGCTGGCACGCGCTTTATAAAAGTGCAGGACCTGTCGACTAAGGAGGACCTGTCCGCCGAAGCTTTAGCGAAGGAGGAAGCCAACAACTCGCCAGACATAACACGCGTCTATGCATTCGATAAAAAGAGCATGTCTCACAAAGAACTAGCAATCCCAACCTCATTACTCGTCAGCAATGAAAACAAAGAACCAAAAGAAAAAATTAAACAATTTGTAGATCTCCTTAAACAATGGGCCCACCAAAAAAACGGTTTTATTCCCTATGTATGGGGCGGCTGTAGTTTTACCAAAACCAACAATGGTGAATATGAAGAAATACAACAAAAAACAAGCACAAGCGTGACATCATATTTCACTCTATCCGACGATCAAGAAACGCCAAAATCTGGCATGGATTGTTCCGGTCTCATTGGACGCGCTGCGCAAATCAGCGGCATCCCTTATTTTTTCAAAAATACCGCCACTGTTACAAGCCACCTCAAGCCATTACACAAAAACGAAGTTTTAGAAGAAGGAGATATTATCTGGATCCCTGGGCACGTCATGATTGTGAGTAATATTGAGAAAAACATGCTTACTGAAGCACGCGCACGCCTCAACAACTGCCATGGCAAAATACAAGAAATTGCACTCAACAAGATTTTTAAAGGAATTAACTCATACCAAGAACTGATAAAAGCATTTCATACTAAGCAACCGCTTTATCGCCTTGATCTGGCAGGAAATGTATTTGAAACAATCACCACCATGAAATTATTAAAAATGGACTCGGTTTGGCAGTAATGAATCTAAAGAACTAAAGAAGGAGTTTTTTATGAAGAATATGTTAAAAAAATATATGCTCGTTGCTGCAGCAACCCTAGCAGTAACTAACGTCAATCATATGATGGGGGCAACCCAAACCGCTGCTCAAAAAGCTGCTGCCGCCAAAACCGCTGCTGCCACAACAAAAGCAAAATCAGCAACAAGCACAGCAACAACCGCAGCTAAAGCTAAGGCCGCCGCAACATTAAAAGCAGCAACATTACCAGCAAAAGCCACTGCCAAAGATAAAGCAAAAGCTGCCGCAGACGCACAAGCTGCCGCCGATGCTCAGGCAGCCGCAGACGCACAAGCTGCCAAAGCAGCTGCCGATGCAAAAGCCGCAGCCAATGCAGCAGCAGCCCAAGCAGCTGCGGATGCAAAAGCTGCTCAAGAAGCAGCCGCTCAAGCAGCAAACCAAGCCGCACTGGCAAAAACTAAAGCCGATGCAGCAGCAGCCCAACAAGCCATCGATGAAGCAAAAGCTCAACAAGCTGCCGCGTTAGCAGCCCAACAAGCTGCTGCTGCTCAACAAACTGCAGTAGCCCAAGCCATTGCTCAAGCGACAAAGGAAGCATCAGAAGCGGCAGAAAAGGCTCTTGCTGATCTTAAAGCAGCAGTTCAAAAAGCAGCAGAGGATCAAAAAGCAGCGGTAGCTAAAGCCGTTGCAGAAGCCCAAGCAATCGCCGACGCTAAAGCAGCTCAAGCAAAAAAAGATGCCGAAGATGCAAAAGCTGCAGCTGTCCAAGAAGCAAACCAAAAAGCAATAGCCGACAGGGCCGCCGCTGACGCTCAAGCAGCTGCCGAAAAAGCGATAGCCGATAAAGCTGCTGCTGACAAAGCAATAGCTGATAAAGCCGCAGCCGATGAAGCAGCTCGTATAGCTGAACAGGCTCGTCTTGCAGCAGTTGCAGCACAAGCAGCAGCTGACAAAGCGATAGCTAATCAAGCGATAGCTGACAAAGCAGCGGCAGACAAAGTAGCGACTGACGCTCAAGCAGCCGCAGACAAAGCCATAGCTGACAAAGCAATAGCTGATCAAATTGTAATCGAAAACGATCTTCTTACACGAGTCAACACGGTAACGAAAAATCTAACCGACAAAATAACACAGTTTAATGGGTGGGAAAATCAGATTTCAGGATGGATAACTGAATTAAGTGGATACCAGTCTCCATTCCCTAATCAGACGAAAAAAACCCTCGCTTCTCAAAAATCTGATTATGATTCACAGATTAATACACTCAACAATTACAAGAAAGATTTAGAGTTATTTAAAGGTACGCAAGCAGGATTTACTTCAAAAACAGCACTGCCAACGCGACAAGATTGGGTATGGCAAGTAAACGAAAGACTCTCAACAATAGAAAAGACGCCTCAACTTTCTCAACAAACGCAAAACATAACCCAAGCATGGTTTGATAGTGAGAAAAAGAAGATTGCTGATGGTGTCAATTCATACTTAAATGTGGTCCGCCAAGCAAAGACCACCGCTCAAGACTTAATAGGAAGAATTAATTATCAGCATGACAGTCCCGGGCAACTTTTCACCGCTCCTAATGCAGAAGCAAAGCGTGATACATTATTGGCTGATCTCAATCAGTTTATCGGTGATCCTTTACCAACGAAAGCCTTAAATTTATATAATGAAATTAATGAAGTAAGCAGACCAGATGCCAACTCACCATTACATATAACTTATCCTATAGGACTTTTTAAAACAATGTCAGATCTATATAATCAAACCCCACAATAAATTAACGTAAAATAATGTGCCATATATTCTATATGGCACATTATAAAAACGAGAAACAGTTATTTAGTTGTTTACCAAAAAATCAGTACTTATTTTTTTAAATTATTGAACATTTACCATGTTTAAAAAACCGGTTATGACATTGAATACTATATTCCCTAGAACATAGGCCAATGCAATTAAGAAAAGGACTGGATATCCAGCATAAGCTAACAAAAGACAACCTAACCCAAAGAATGCTACCAATAGATATGATTTGGCGCCGTGCAGATTTAATTGTTTTGGTGATAAGAACTTCCATGCAGAAAGTTTTAACACGGACAACACCAGCACCATGCCAAACAATCCTTCATGAGAAACCAGCAAAGAAAGTGGGCTCTGCGCAATCCATACCGATGCAATAACAACCGTTGCTAGAAAAGAAGCGGCAAGCGTTGTGGGCAGCCCAACAAAATGACGCTGAGCATTCATGTGTAATGCATTAAATTTAGCAAGCCTATACAAGCCAGCACACAAATAAACACCAACAACGAGTAAACCAAATGGCCCGTAGTCAGCAAGGCGCCAAGTGTACATTAAAATAGCTGGCGCAAAACAAAAAGAGGTTGCATCGCACAGCGAATCAAGCTCCATGCCAATATCACTGCATGACCCAAACGCTCGAGCTAACCTACCATCCCAAAAATCCATGCATGCGGCTAACAAAATGCAATAGGCAGCAAAAGTAAAATTATGACTGATAGTATGAATTACCGACAGTAATCCAAAAAATGCGTTTAAAAAACTAAAGAAAAAGGGAATGATAAATAATTTTTGTTTAATTTTTTGTTTACCAGATTTGCGCCATGTTTTTAGTAAAGAAAAAGCCATTATTGCCACCTTCCTAATACCGTTTGTCCACCAACGACTCTTTGTCCAACACCCACCGCAAGTATAACCTCAGCTGGCATCAAGATGTCAACTCTTGATCCAAACCGGATCATGCCATATTTGTATCCTGCTGGTACTGATTGACCTTTAGGCACCCAACAACAAATACGTCGCGCAACGGTGCCTGCAATTTGGCGCACCAGAATAGTTTTACCTTGTTCATCGGCAATCACAATATCATTACGCTCATTGAACTCAGAAGATTTTGGCAAGAATGCCATAGAAAAAGTACCAGTTTTGTAGATAATATCTTGAATCGTGCCAGCCATAGGAGTCCAGTTAACGTGCACATCGATGGGCGAAAGGAAAATGGAAACTTTTTGCGCATAACCTTCTAGCTTGTTGTCCTTATCAAACTGAACGTCCACCACCACACCATCAGAAGGACAAATCAAAACTGATGCATCCCGTTTAGCCTCAAGGCATTCACGTTCTGGATTGCGGAAGAAATAAAAACTAAACAAGAATAATCCAAGCGAAACATACAATAACGGACGAAATAAAAAATAACCAAGTACCGTGCAAACAATAAGTACTGCAGCAATGTAAAAACCTTGGGTCCACAATAAATTCGAAGTAATAAATGTTAGCATAAAAAATTCCTTATAAAGTAAAACAGGTATCCATAGTTAGGATACCTGTTTTTTTAAAAATCTAAAGTTAGCTTAGTTTTTGCGCTCGTCGCTATCTGCTACAAATGGCATGCCACCTGGAGCTCCCTGTTGGTTATTATTAATCACAACCACGGGGGCTTGAATACCACCATTCTGAGGACGATTTGGGTTAATAAAAACGCCAGCCTGTTGTTGTGCTAACAACTTCTCAAGTTCACAAAGCCGTTGCCATATTTTTAAAATCTTCCAATAAGTTTTAGCTGCGTACACATAATTAGGCTTTATGGCAGTAAAAATAGGCTTAGAAATACGCTGTAGAAATGTTGGGTTACTCCACGGATTTTGCATTGCAAGGTTAATACTTCTTTCTTGCTGCTCAGTCCAAGAACCTGGTCCTTGTGGATCTGCATGCTCACCTCGAGCATTGAGAGGAGCATCAACACATGCCTTATCATACTCTCGCTGAATACCAAACGCATCAACTAATGAAGGCATAACATCGCAATAGACAAGATGATCACGCTCCAATTGCAAGATATCTTGCCAAAACTCATCCTTTTCACGATCTATAGCATCTCTGACATGTTTCCACGTTGGATAGGCAATACTATTACCGTTCAAATCAGGAATATACAAAGTACCATTTTGAGCAGATGTCTTGAAGGCTTGAATAATTGCCGCACCATTAGCTTTAATTAAACGAGCAGCAGGATAATTTTGCACTTCCCATTTATAAAACTTTATTGGCCCATCATGCCTATCACCGAGACACATATGATCCAAATTTCTCTTTTTATCTAACGTTCTGATTCCTGCATAGTTATACAGAAACCGTGTTAAAGCCGCCGTAACTGTAACGCCAACACCAATACCTATTTTAGTTTTGGTATCTAGATTAGATTTAGCCAACATCGTGGCGCCAACCGCAGCAACCGCTCCAGCCTTGACTAAGGTAGGTAAACTCCAAGCTGCCCTGCTTACATAAGCAGCTGCAGCAGTAGTTCTCTCAGCTACATAAGCAGCGCCATCGCACACATAAGTATATGCTTGAAGAGCATAAGGTCGATAAACAGGTTTGTATGCCAAAGCAATGCTGCCTACAACACCAAAGAAAGCCCCTGCTTTAATCAAAGTCGATACTACACTTGAAGATTGAATCGGTACTTGCGGTGCAGGATTCATACCTGACGTAGGCATAGCGACCTGTAGTCCCATAATCATTAATAAAACAAAGATTGTGTTTTTCTTATTCATAGTAACCTCATATTTTTTAGAAAACATATTCTATAGTTCATTATTGAGTTTAACTATAAAAATTAAGTAATCAACAGCCCTCATTGAGCACATTTCTAATAGAAATAGCACAGATAAAAGTCGGATTTTAAACCTTAAGAACAGCCTTATCAACCAGCGCTTTGGTCATGACCATTTGACGATAGGTACCCATAGCATTGGTATTGCCTACCAACAAGAAACCTTTTAAAGTTCCAGCGACCAGTAAAAAGAGATGATAATACCCATCACCCTGCTGAGTTATGAGCTCACCATCGGCCAGAGGAGTCAGAATAGGCCCGCAGGCCGCAAATTTTATACCAAAAAATGAAGAACTAATAACGGGAGAAATGCCAGGATACACACGCGGCTGCCCAGCCATGTGACACGCAGCGACCAACCCTTGGAGCATCGCATCTGGCCACAATCGACTTGGAACTAATTTTCCACTCAGTTGATCTTGCACCATGGCGATATCACCCGCAGCATAGATTGCAGAAACGGATGTTTGCATAAACTGGTTGGTTATAATGCCTTGATCCTGAACCGCAACGCCAGCTTGAAAGGCCAGCTGCACATTAGGTCGCAACCCAACCGCAAAAATAACCATATCAGCATCAAGGGCTTTACCGGAAGCTAACATAACACCGCTCACGCGGCCTGCTCTTCGTAGCTTTAGCGTAGTAGAGCCATTGTTAGAAATAATTTCTGACACCATCTCATTGGCGCAAAAGGTCACGTTATGGACTGCCATCTGTTGTTCGATAGCCTTTGAACCCTGAGCATCAACAATCGATGACAAAACTTGACCTTGTTTTTCGACAACAGTCACTTCAATGTTATGTGATAATAAGGCATCCGCGCATTCAAGACCACTCAAGCCTGCACCGACCACTACTGCTTTTTTAACCTGCGATTTGGCAATCCATTGCATAATCGCGTGCATGTCTCTCAAACGATGGAAGGTAAATACACCTTCAGCTTCTGCTAAGCCAGGTAATGTTGGTATGATTGGCGAGGTACCAACACCGAGAAGTAAAGTGTCATAGGCAAGCTCTTGACCATCATCGAGAATAATTTTTTTTTGATCGGGAATAATAGATGTTACTCGTGTGCCAAGCATCAAGGTGATGTTTTTATTTTTAGCCTGTTCAAGCGTTAGTGTATGCACTTGAGACTCATCCTTGCTGCCAGCAAGATAGTCTGCCAGCATGCATTTATTGTAGGGAGCTTCAAGCTCATCAGAAACCACGATAATAATTGCATCTGCATCCAATTGCCGCAGCTTATGTGCCGCTGCTGTTCCTGCTGCTGATGCACCGATAATGATATGAGTTTTTGACATGATTCTCTTTATTTTATTTATCTTTAGCCCGACGTAGCTTGCCGAGCCTGAAGGCCCGGATAAGCGAATGAATTAATATCAAAAATTAAGCCCGTCGTCGCCTTCGGCTATTTCGGGCAGTCTTCGCAAATAAAACATTTCAAGTAATTTTTTACTCCTAAGCTTATCTGGCCTGCCAGACGTAGCTAGCTCTACGAGCATAGCGAGAAGAACCTAGCGAAGACTGGTGCGCCCGACGAGATTCGAACTCATGGCCTGCAGATTAGGAATCTGCCGCTCTATCCACCTGAGCTACGGGCGCAAATAACTTTTATTTCAAATTTGACTCCCAATCTACTCGCTATTTTATCCTGCCTGTCCGCCGAAGCTTTAGCGAAGGAGGAAGCGAAGCCGAAGGGGGCGCAAATAATGTGCAGCAAATACTTAGAAATTTATATAACTTGATGAACTATATTTATATTGCGCCCGGTAGGATTCGAACCTACAGCCATCGGAATCGAAATCCGGTACTCTATCCAGTTGAGCTACGGGCGCAAATAATAGTATTATATGTAACAAAAAAAAGACTAAAGAGCCAGAAAAAGATGATAGGAAGCGCAAAAACTACGCTGAAGTTCTTTTAAAATAAGCTAGAAACTCTTTATTACCAGTCGTGCCTTCTATTGGCGATTCGGTAACGCCTATTGCGACAAATCCATAACGGGCAATACCCTGAGTAACGAGCTGAATAACATGCGCATGCATTTTTGGATCTTTAATAATACCACCGCGACCAACATCTTCTTTACGTACTTCAAATTGAGGCTTAATAAGAGTAATAAGTTGCCCATCGGGTTTAAGTATGCTGCAAACCGCATCCATAACTTTGAGTAAAGAGATAAATGAGAGATCAAGAGTAATGAGATCAACTTTTTCGCCAAGATCGGTCATATTACGCAAGTTAGTACGTTCTATTACAACTACGCGTTCATCGTTACCAACTTTTTCATGTACTTGGCCATAACCAACATCAATGCCATATACTTTTCTTGCACCACGTTGCAACATGCAATCGGTAAAGCCACCGGTTGAAATACCTGCATCCATGATTACCAAACCCGCTACATCAACCGCAAAATGATCCAATGCCTTTTCAAGCTTAAAACCGGCACGGCCCACAAATTTTTGCTCTTCGGCCTGCAAGGTCAACTGTGCATCTTCTGGGATGATCATGCCTGGTTTGGTGACGATACGCCCTTCAACCTGCGCTTTGCCCTGCATAATTAAACTTTGAATATAACGTCTGGTATGCTGAGCAAACTGCTCTTGCAACAATAGATCAAGTCTTTTTTTACTCATAACACCACTCATAACAATATAAAACTATGGATACCCGTATATTACCAGTATACCAACAGGAATTATATTGACTACACCGCGGTTTTATTAACCTTTTTTAACAGTTTCTCGACTGCTTTTGTAACAGGATACATAAAATCCTTGCTCAATTGCAGCTCATCGTCTAATAAATCCTGCAAATTGAATGCCGCAAAAAAATCACGCCTGGTTTTGAGCGTCAAAAATCCGGTGGTGATACTTTTTTGTAAAGCCTTTCTAAAGCTCTCCAGAGTGCCAACTTCTATACCATTTACTTCTTTAATGCTATCGCCAGGCATGATAACATTGAGCTGCTGCGCCAGTGAACCAGGCAACACGTGAGCAATAACCAATACCGGCTGAAGTTTTTCCTCAACTTTTTCGTAGACCACTAAATCGGGAGCATCCTCAATTAATAAAGGAATATGATTATCCGCTAACGGCATAATAACCATGCCAGCTATAATTTCGTAATCAATCGCTTCGCAATCCGGATACATATGTCTAATCGGATACGGATCGGATAATACAAATTTCAACGTTATCTCTTTGCGTTTACCATTACGATACACCACACATTTTACCTTATCGCCTGTTTTTACACGCGCAATAAGGTCAATCAACGTTGTTTTATCTACTCCCCAAGGCGCTGGTGATTCTCCATATACATCGATTGGCAATCCATTAAATTCATACAACATATCGCCAACCTGTATACCAGCTCTATCAAATAAAGAATCTTTAATCACTCTATTAATATAAATACCAGCCGGTAGCGGGTTGCCGAGAAACTCAGCCTTACTATCATTTGCATACATACATTGCACGCCTAAAAAAGGAACTCTGACCAACCGCTGCGTATACAGTTCGTCCAAGATCAAGCTCAGCTGATTGATAGGGATTGCATAGCCAACATTTTGTGCTTCAGCAATAGTAGCTATACTAATCCCAATCACCTGTCCGTGCTCATTAAACATTGGTCCTCCGGAAGATCCGGGATTAATCGGTGCTGTTACTTGAATGAACGCCTGCCCACCATCACTTGATTCGCGGCCACTCACTACGCCCGTGGTGCTTTTTAGGCGATATTGACCCATGGGATAACCAAGCACTAAAATTGCATCAGTGCGCTGCACTACATCTGAATCACCAAAGATCAAATAAGGCACCACACCAAGTGCTGCGCGTAACTCTTTTAAATCTTTTGGTTTGATACGCAATAATGCCACATCACGCTGCGGACAACAACCAACAACGTCAACATGAATCATGTGCCGACCCAACAAAGGCACATGTACCCAAATACGTTTTGCTTCATCAATTACATGGGCATTGGTAATAATGTAGCCATCGCCATTAATTAAAAAACCACTGCCTCGATTTTCAGCCTGCTCTTCAATATTGTACGGCTCTAGCCAATTAAATTTACCCACCTGCGCAAAAACTTGCACAACCGCATTTTGAACCGCATCTTGAATTTGTGTCCAATCTACCGTGCCTTTAATCAAAACAATATTCTCTTTTTTCATGTTTCATTCGCCTTTTTTTACAATATTTTTCTTTTTCACAAGCTACTACAATGTTTCATCAAAAAAAAAGAGATGCCCATACTATTGATTATTTTTTTCACACCATGCTACAGTACCGTAGATCAATAAAGATATCATCAGAATAATATTTTTTTTGCTAAGTAATATTATTGACAACGAAAAATAATAAGGGTAAACAGAATTAAAGAGATTAATGTTCATATGTATCATCTAAAAAAGGAGACAGTATTATGAAACAACTCAGGTCTTTACGCGATCTAATGCCGAATTACACAAGAAGGTTGCGCCTGTTTCTTACCGGTGCATTGCTGCTACAGCCAGCCTTTTTTGCAACAGCATCAGCCGCACCCACAACAAAACAAAAAACAATACCATCTACACAACAAAAAAAAAATAACGATAAACTTACCGCCGCATTAGAGGCAACAATCACCAATCCAAAACTATCTGATGAGGACAAACAACTCATTGCCTCATTACCTAAAAAAATCGACGCATTCTTAAATGCCAATAAATCAACAACCACTTTAGACCTATCTACTCGTGATCTTTCGACCTTAAAAACTACCTTAACCACCATAAAAACTAACTTAACTACTTTAGAAAAAAACGCTGAAGCTACTACTGCTGAACATGTGCACATTGTACGCCTTGCCTTAGAAGAAGCGTTGCAGGTAATTGATACAATAAACCCTGCTGATACACGTGAGGGAGGATCATACGTAGATGAAGCTAACTTCCAAATTCTTTGGAGACTCTTTGAAATTGTCAGTGTTGTAATAGTAAATGATGCCACTATCATTAGCTTACTTGATGTCATTGAAAGTAGCCTTGATGCTTGCTGTGCAACCTTAAATAGTAAAATAGACGCTATCGATTTTGACAGTAGCACTGTTATAAGCATAGTAGAAGTCATCGAAAGCAATCTTGAACAATGCTGCGCAACCCTCAATAGTAAAATAGATGCTATCGACTTTGACAGTAGCACGGTGATAAGCATAGTAGAAGTTATTGAAAGCAATCTTGAACAATGCTGCGCAACCCTCAATAGTAAAATAGATGCTATCGATTTTGACAGTAGTACTGTTATAAGCATTGTAGAAGTTATTGAAAGTAAACTCGATGCATGCTGCGCAACCTTAAACAGCAAATTAGATGTCATCGACGATAAAGATGATACTATCATCAGCAAAGTAATGGTCGTTGAAAGTAAACTTGACGGTTGCTGTGCAACATTGAACAGCAAATTGGATGTCATCGAAAGCAACGTAGAAGTTGTTGAAAGCAAATTAGATGGCTGCTGCTTCACCGTTAATAGTAAATTAGATGTTCTCCTTGCCTGCCCACCTACACCAATCTTTGTCGATGGTGTGAGCGGCACGGTTACTCTTGACACGCCAGGCTGTTATTGTCTTGCAACCAATGTCTGCGGACAAATTATTATTGCGGCAAACGATGTCCATCTTGATTTAAATTGCCGTACATTATCTGCTCTTGGAGGCCTTAGTAATATCGTAATCCAACCAAGCCATAAAAATATCGCCGTGTATAATGGATCAATCGTAGGAACCTGTGGCGTAACTACTGGTGACAATGGTATCGATGTTCAAGCAACAAACCAAGCTATTAATCTCCATGACCTTCTTATTGAAGATGTGGCTAATAATGGTATCAATGTTGGTATAAATAACAGTGGTATCATTGTACGGAACGTAACCATACAAAATAATCCTGCTAGGATAACGAGCATAAATTCTGGTATTAACGTAGCTGCAGGCACGCGCAATGTAACCTTGGAAACTATCGTTATTCAAGGATGCAATGGCCACGGGATACATTTCACCGAAAGCTCTGACCTACAGATTACCAATGCATTGATACAAGATATTGATTTTGGTAATAATAACGGTGGCGCAGCAGTATTCCTTGATGGATCTGGCGTTACATCAGTCACCAACGTCAGTTTAAACAATGTCCGCGTTATGCGATCAAACTTTGGTATTTTCCTCGGTTTTGCTGCTAATGTATGCATAACTGAGTCATCTATACAAAACGGTGTGAGTGCAGGTGTCTTCTCAACAGGCAGCGCATTGAATGTCTCATTACGAGATATATGTATCGACAGCATACAAAATGATGCAAGCAGTGATGGTATACACATTGAAGGCACCGCGCAAGCATGGAACATCAACAATGCAACCGTCAAAAATTGTTCGGGCAGAGGTATATTTTTCGATGGAACAGCCGGCTCTATAACCGACATGCTCATTGCTGATGCCTATGTTACTCATTGCAGCGTAGAAGGCATAACATTAAATACATGCGAAACTATCACCATCAAAAACTCAACGGTCAGCAGTAATGGCTATACCGGCGGCGCAGCCGGCGGCATCTTACTCGACACCTGCTTCTGCTGTAATCTTCTGGACAACAAAGTGAATGACAACATTGGTAATCCAGCACATGGCATTAGTTTTGAAAATTGCCAACGATCTTCAATTATACGCAACTGCGTAGAATGCAACCATAGTGATTTGGATACTAATTCTGTCGGAATTCTTATGGTAGGCATCAACAACGTTGACAGCAGTATCTTAAACAACAGAATTACCCACAATCGAAGCACCAACGGCGCCGGCACCAGTTACGGTATCCGAAACGAACTGGCCGGCGATACAGTCAACCAGTACCTTGGCAACTATGCTTGCGGCCATGATTTCAACTACTTCAATGTTGACTTCATCAGAGACATGGCAAACGCCAGTCCTTGGAACAACGTTGAATGCGACCTTATTGGCAGCAATATCGATGACCTCATATTTAGCGCATTAGAAAACTGCTGTTTTACCTTAAATAGTAAAGTAGATGCTCTGAATGGCGCTCTCGACAACTGCTGCTTCACCTTAAATAGCAAAGTTGATGTTCTGAATGGCGATCTGGATAATTGTTGCTTCACCTTGAATAGCAAAGTAGATGCCCTGAATGGCGATCTCGACAACTGCTGCTTGACCTTAAATAGCAAAGTTGCTGCTCTTACTGCTGATCTCGACAATTGTTGTATCACCACCAACAGCAGACTTGGCGTCATTGAGACGAACATGAATTCGCAGTTTGCGATAGTAAACTCAAAGTTGTCTGCTCTGCTTGACTGCTTATGTTCTTGCACTGACTGCGTTTGTTAAGAATGATACTTTTACCCATAAGGAATAAAAACATGAAAAAAACATTGTTATACAGTTCGATTCTCAGCATGGCCCTTGTGGCCATGCTCCCGATGCAGGCAGATGACTGTGCTGTGCCATGCAGAAATCCAAAAACATTTCTTGCACATCGCTCACAAAGCGAAAACGCTGCTCGAAACCTTTGTGGCGTACAACGCTACATCAACAAATGCTCAAGGGAAAATGTTGGCGGCATTGATGCTTTAGATTGCTGTAGCCCATTGGATCTCTCAGCGCATTCTTATGGTGAATTTTCGATAACACCAGAATACACACAAACATTCAGAGGAAAATACATTACCGAATACTTTTTTGGTAGAGCTGCTGTTGATGGTAAGGTTGTATTTTCTGGTAGCAAAGTCCTAAACCGTGGACCTAATGATCTTCTTGCCGATTATTTCGGTCTACCCCAGGATTTCAGAAGCACCGTCTGCTTTAATCCTCGTGTACAAAACTTCTTGGTAGATTTTGATCTTTATATTGGGTTAGATAAATGGGCACGATCAGCCTTCTTTAGAATAACTGCGCCATTAGTATATACCCGCTGGTCAATGAATGCCAGAGAACAAGTCAGCGCTGAAGGCGACCTACCTTTCCCATTAGGCTATATGAACGTTCTAGAAGTACCACGCGCAAGCTTGCCACAAGGAGTGCTTGATACCTTTGGTGGCAATGTTACTTTTGGTGATTTAAAGGTACCATTGCAATATGGTAAAATATCAAAATGTCCAAAAGTAAGAAGCCTCACACGCCTTTCTGATGTACAAATTGCTCTTGGTTGGAACTTCGTTAATAACGACATTAGCCACATGGGCTTTGCAATTCGTACCGCATTGCCTGCTGGCAACAAGCCTGAAAGCGAATACCTATTCGAGCCAATCGTTGGTAACGGCGGCCACTTTGAACTCGGATTAGGTTTCACTTCCCATCTAAAATTCTGGGAATGTGAAGACAACAATCAGTCCATAGCGCTCTATTTTGATTGCAATGTAACACACCTTTTTGACACCAAGCAAGTACGTACCTTTGATTACCTTGACAATGGCCCACTGAGCAGATACATCCTTTCAGCAGTCTTTAAAGATATTGTACAAAATGCTGAACAAGAAAACGTTCTCGGATCAGTAAGTGCAGTGAGTGCAAAGAGTGAATATGCAGGTGAAATATTCAACTCAATAAACCAAATAACCCTATGCACTAATGTCAACATTCAACTGCAAGCCGACGTAGTATTTAAGCTTGCCTACACGTACAAAAATTTTGAATTTGACATAGGCTACAACTTCTGGGGACGCACACAAGAACGCTTGAATATCGCTGATGAAGTTGCTATAGAGCTCTACGGCCTTAAAGGTGACGCCTTTATGTATGGCGCTGCATTACCCGGCGCTGCAGCAAACATGGGCCATATGAACTGGCCACCTACAGCAGGAACTTTTGATATAGCGGGCAGCTCATCGACCGTTCCAAGCGCACGAAACTCTTATGTAAACAATGCACAATACAGCCGCATTCCACTCAGCGGAATGCAAGAAGATAGAGCAACCGCTTTTAGTGGTGGTAACTATGTGAGAGACGTAAACGGCAACTTCCCCGTCGCTCCAGAATTGAACCCTGGTATCGATTCACCACGATCAGCAGTCGCCTATTTAAATACCAACGCTCAACCTAATGTTGAATTTGTATATTCCCCTATCGATGGTATTGGCAGCGATATAACACCTATCAGAACATCAACACCCGTCGACTTTGGTAATGACACAGAACCTTTCGACCTTGATGTTGAATCTGCAGCAACACCAAGCGTTAGCACCAATAAACTGTTTGTAAATATCAGCTATAATTGGGACCGTGCATGCCGCGTTAAACCATTTATCAGCCTTGGTGGTGAAGTTGAATTTGACGCAAAACCTACAGACCTTGGCAAGCATGCATGCGATTGCAGAGCTGCTTTCAACCAATGGGGTGTATTTCTTAAAGGTGGCATAGGATTCTAATCCCCTCACTTTATTCTAGAAATAAAAAAGGCTCCGCACAAAATGCGGAGCCTTTTTTTGATCTTCAGTTTACTCTTTAACTATGCCACTGTTGCTTGTTCAGGTTCTGTAGATTCAGTCTTCTGACATACAATTGCAACAGACTTATTAGCATCCATAATCTTACACAAATCTTTAGCCATAGCTGACAAGGGATACTTATAATCCATCGCCAACTTAGATTCGTCTTCAAGCACTTTATCAAACGGCAATGTTACAAATACATTGTCCGATGCACGAGCAACGTTGTCCGATGCGCGAATAGTCAAGTAGGCAGTACCCACATTCTTTTTAACAGCCTTTCTAAAATCTTCCAACGTATGTACTTCCATACCATTAATCTCGTTGAGCGTTGCACCTACCGCAAGAGTACGCGAACGATACAACTGAGAATTAGGGAATATGTGCGTGATGACTAATTTTTGCTGATTTTGATTTTTTAATTCAGCAAACTTTGCCAAGCCTGATGCAGAACCAGCTAACATATGAATATGATTCAAGGTTAATGGCGTAACCACCATGCCACCAAATACTTCGTAATCAATTGATTCGTATCCCGGATAAATTCTATGTATGGCTGGCATAGTCCCTTGCGTAAACTTAATGGTAGCTTCTTTACGGGTACCATTGCGATATGCTACCAACTTCATATCTTGGCCAATAGAAAGACGCGTTACATAATCAATAATCGAAACTTTGTCTTCCGACCACGCAACAGACATCTCACCAAAAATATCAAGACGGTTACCATTAATCTCGTAAATCATGTCGCCACGTTTGATGCCAGCTTTGTCCAACGTGCTGCCTTTGACAATTTCAACCACGTAGCAACCTCCTGGTTGCGGGTTGCCTAAATATTGCGTCAAGCTATCAGTTGCATTGTTAAACAACACACCCAAGAACGGCTTGCGTAATAACTTGACGTTATAAAAATCATTAAGCACAATTTTAAGATCGTTAATAGGAATAATATACCCAACGTTTTGAGCCGAAGGAACATTCGCCGCATTGATACCAACTACTTCACCCTTGGTATTAACGAGTGGACCACCTGAATTGCCGGGATTAATTGCAGCACTCATTTGAATTAAATGTTGCTCGCGACCACTAATAACACCCGTGGTGCTCTTGACCGATTGCTGTCCAAGCGGATAGCCCAGCGCCATCACTTCGTCAGAACGACGTACAATGTCAGAATCACCCAACGGTAAATACGGCACAGCACCTAAAGTTTTTCTGATCACTTCTAGTCCATCAGGCTTGACGCGTAATAACGCTAAATCGCGCTCAGGAGAAACTGAGACTACTTCAACATCAATAATGCGCTTGCCGAGTGACGGAATTTGAATCCAAATAGAACGCGCTTGATCAACCACGTGTGCATTGGTAATAATGTCACCATTCTCGTTAATAAAAAAACCACTGCCATACGCAGAATATTGTGCCGGTGTTTTGTAAGGTTGTAACAAATCAGTTTCTGCAATTTGCGAGAATATTTGAACTACTGTGTCTTTAACTTTATCTTGAATTGGTCGCCACACTTGGCTCGTGGAAACCATTTTTTCAACGGGAGCTGGTGCCTGTCCGGCGTAGCTTGCCGAGCCTGAAGGCCCGGATAAGCAGAGCCTGGAAGGAACATCTATGCAGGTTGCCAGAGCAACTTTTTGGTCACGCATCGTCGAAAGCGCTTCTTCCAGTACGCGTTGCCGCTGAGAAAGTATAACAACGCCACCCGTGCCAACTAAACCAACAATACAACCAAACGCTATGCCAATTTTTGAATAACTATGCATCGCTACACCTTCCTTTATAAGGGTAAAAAATATATAAAAATTTTAAAAAGACGTCCTATAGCTTACAACAATGATTTAAAAAAGTAATAAGCAGCTGCCACCAAACCCTAATTTGCCAAAAAAATGAGAAGTCAGTACGATAGTAGTGGTTACCAAATTGTATTGTATTCCCCTTAAGGAGCTGAGCTCATGAGTTCTACCACTAACACCGTCGTCACGCTGGATAAAATCGTTGCCTTGTGTAAACGCAAAGGCTTTGTCTATCAATCAGCTGAAATTTATGGCGGGTTAAATGGGGTATACGATTTTGGTCATCTTGGCCATCTCTTAAAAGAAAATATTCGTAAGTCCTGGACCAACGCAATGAACCGCACCGAAAAAGGCGACATACTTTCGCTTGAAGGTTCGCTCCTCGGACCTGAATCAGTGTGGGCGGCTTCTGGCCACATCGAAAACTTTCACGATCCAATGGTCGATTGCCTCAAATGTAAACATCGCTACCGCGCGGATGAACTTGATTTGAACAAACCATGCCCTCATTGCGGCAACAAAGCATGGACAGAAATACGCGAATTTAACATGATGTTTAAAACTAATCTTGGTGCCAATGCCGAGCAAGCTACGGTGGCCTATTTACGCCCCGAAACAGCTCAAGCCATTTACATCAACTTTAAAAATGTACTATCAACCAATCGTGTTAAGATTCCTTTTGGCATCACACAAATTGGCAAAGCATTTCGTAACGAAATCACCCCAAAACAATTTTTATTCCGTATGCGCGAATTTGAGCAAATGGAAATGGAATGGTTCTGCAAACCAGAAACAGCAGAGCAAGACTTTGAATTTTGGTGCAAAGAACGTATGAGCTTTTATAAAACTATTGGTATCAACACCAGCAAACTCAGATTCCATGTACACGATAAAGATTCTCTTGCGCACTATTCCAAAGGTTGTAAAGACATTGAGTATGAATTTCCTTTTGGTTGGAAAGAGTTGGAAGGCATTGCCTACCGCGGTGATTACGACCTAACCCAACATTCAAAACATTCAGGCAAAGATCTTGGCGTGCATGACGAACAAACAAAAAGTTCTTACATTCCGCACATTGTCGAAAGTTCTGTCGGTGTTGACCGCCTATTCTTAACGATCCTCTTTGATTCTTACACCGAAGATATCGTTGAAGGCGAACCACGCGTTGTGCTCAAATTTCACCCAACCATTGCACCAATCAAAGCAGCCTTCTTGCCATTAATAAAAAAAATCAGCGAGCCTATGGAAAAAATTTACCGCGACATAAAGCGTAAGGGCTACATGGTAGACTTTGACGAGTCGGGTTCCATCGGTAAACGCTACCGCAGACAAGATGAAATGGGCACACCGCTTTGCTTTACCTACGATTTTGAAAGTGAAACCGATCATTGCGTAACCGTACGCGATCGTGATACAACAAAACAAGAACGAATCGCTATCGATCAGATTGTTAATTATTTAGAATCCACACTAAAAAAGGCATAATCACATGCTCAGTAATGTAAAAAGGGTGTATACATGGATGGGCACACGTGTTCATTCACGCTATGCAGATGTTATTTTGGGGCTCTTCTTTTATCTTGAAGCAATTTTTTTTATTCCAACCGATCCTATGCTCATTGTCTATTGCATTGAGCGACGCGACAGAGCGTACGTCTACGCAACTATTGCAACGATATGCTCCGTACTTGGTGGTTTAACTGGATACTTCATCGGTTATTGGCTTTGGATGACCGCCGGCCAGCAAATCATTCATAACCCACTGGTCAGCTACGTTATGCAACCAGACACCTTCCATTATCTGTGCGGATTGTATAAAAAATACGAAGCATTAGCCATTCTGGCAGCTGCGTTCACCCCAATTCCTTACAAAGCAGCAACATTAACTGCCGGATTTTGCAACTTATCTCTTATGCCATTTATTATCGCATCACTTATTGGTCGTGGCGCTCGATTCTATCTCTACGCAATCACTATCAGTATTTGGGGTGAGAAAATCAAACAATATATTGACCGCTACTTTAATATGCTAGTAGTCTTGGCTATGGTACTCATTGTAGGCGCCATGTTACTCATGAAAAAATCATAAACTATTTCAGGAATATTTTGTATGGGCATTCGTAAATTAGCGCATATCTTTCCCGGACGCGTTATTCTTTTTTCTATATTTCTCACTATTGTTGCTGGAGCACTCCTCCTATCGCTCCCTATTGCGCGTATCATAGATGTATCATTCATAGATTTATTATTCACGGCAACTTCTGCTACCTGCGTCACCGGTCTTTTTACCATTCCCATAGGTAGCTTTACTATGTTTGGAAAATGCGTCATTCTCATGCTCATACAAATTGGTGGCCTCGGACTCATTACCATGACACTGTTCGTTATGTCACTGTTTATTGATCTTGGTTTGGCCACACAACTGGTCGCCGGAAAAATTTTGGAACTCGAAACCTGGAAAAACATTAAACAATTCATTCTTTTTATTATTGTCATGACACTCACTTTCGAGCTTATTGGCATACTCTGTATGTTTCCTATTTTTGCAACAACGCTTCCCTATCCAAAAGCATTATTTCTTGCAACGTTTCACTCAGTATCATCTTTTTGTAATGCCGGCATCACCCTCGGCGATTTTGATATACAATTTATTAATGCACACGCATCCATACTTGCCATCATTGCATTCTTAGTATTTAGCGGCGGCTTTGGCTTTATCACCTGGCACGAAATTCTCCTCTACTTCAAATCTCGCAATCAAAAAAGACGCCATAATTTTTCATTACACACCAAAATTGTTATCTATGGATTAATAGCAACAATCATAACATTTGCACTCGTGTTTTTCGTATTAGAATATAACCACGCATTAAGCAAACAATCTTTTATCCAAAAAATATTTTCTTCACTCTTTCATGCGATCACATTACGCAGTGCTGGTCCAGCAACCATGCCACTCGAAAGCCTCCATGTAGCTACTATATTTTTTATTATGATTATGGCATTTATTGGTTCAGCACCAGGGTCAACAGGTAGTGGTATAAAAATAACTACGCTTGCCGTGTTTCTTGCCACGATTAAAACAGCAATTAGAGGCAGAACATCGGTTGAAATTAGAGGAAGAACGATCGCAACTGAGCAAGTCTATAAGGCAATGGCTATTATTGCACTCAGTATTGGCTGGATCGTGTTTACAACAATGTGCCTACTCATCACCGAGCACCATACCTTCATGGATATCTTTGTTGAAGTTATTTCAGGATTTACTAACCTGGGACTTTCAATGGGCATCACGCCCTACCTGTCACTCATAGGAAAATTACTCATTATGCTGAGCATGATCATCGGACGTATTGGATCACTCACGCTCATTTTGGCACTAAAATTGAAAACAAATAATGAACCCGCTGGGTTTTCGTATCCAGAAGAACGTGTAATGTTAAGTTAATGTTAAGGAAACATACCATGAAATTTTGTGTTATTGGACTCGGTCGTTTTGGCTATCAAGTTGCAACTGGATTAGCCGAACATGGCATAGAAGTACTTGCCATTGACAGCCAAGAGAATCTTGTCGCTTCGATTAAAGATCACGTTACCCATGCCATATGTATGCGCGTAACCGATGAAGCATCACTGCGCAGCGTTGGCATTGACGAAATGGACACAGTTATTGTCGCTACTGGCGAAAATTTTGCTGAATCAGTACTCATCACCGCGCTCCTAAAAAAGCGCCTAAAAATGCCAAAGGTTATTGCGCGTGCTATTAACGATATTCACCAAGATATCCTCAAACTCGTCGGCGCTGATGAAATTGTTTTGCCCGAACGAGAAATTGGCAACCGTCTTGCTGACAAACTGAGCTCGCCCTTCATTGATACCATTCATCTCGCAGAAAATTTTTCGGTAAGCCAATTGCGAGCACCCAAAAAATTTGTTGGCAAAAAACTGTCTGAACTCGATATTTATAAAAACTATCATGTTCACTGCATCGGCATTAAGCATGACGCCAACACCGTGGTGTCAATTGACCCGGAAGACATTATTGGCGAGCAAGATTTACTCATGTTCTCTGGTAATGATGAAAACCTAGAAAAGATGGCAAAGCTATAAAAAACATCTTTATATTTATAAATGTATACAAAAAAAGAGCCGCATAGTTAAAAACTATGCGGCTCTTTAAATTTCTAATCTTAAAGCTTAGATAGCTTCAATTCTGATAACCGTCTTAGGTTGGCGGTGACCCTTTTTAACGCGTACTTTTTTACGACGTTTGAAAGTAAATGAAATAACCTTTGGTTCTTTCATTTGTTTGATGATAGAAGCTTTAACAGGAGTTTTTAGAAATGGTTGACCAATTTCTATAACGCCGTTTGCTGTTTTGCGTAACAAAACGTCGGTGAACTCAAGCATAGAGCCATCTGCAGCGTCGATTTTTTCAATCGCAACGGTTCTGCCTGGGATTGCTTGGTATTGTTTGCCACCTGTTGCAAAAATAGCATATTCTTCAAATATTATTTGTTCCATGAGCGTCCTACTTTGATTTAATCATGATATGTATCAATTTTTGATCATTCAATCTCTTTTATTCTTTCAGATATATAGGATAAATTGTAGCATATAAGGCTTTCTAGGTCTAGCGGAATATAAGAAAAACCTACAAAATCCTGGTGATCCTATAGACACCAATCCATAATATTTACATATAGAAATAATTATTGATCGTGAGAGGAGGCCCTCCTATAATTAATCCTGCTTCTTTTCCGGCTCTTGCCCCTTCATTTCTAGAGCCTGAGGGATCGCGGCAAGCTGGCGGGACATTGAGACTACTTTACCAGGAATCAATACAGCAACTTCGCATCCAACCTGTCCAAGACCTCGAAATACCCTTTGGGAGATTTCCTGGGCATCCTTGGGAAACAAGACATTATAACTTATCAAAATCCCTGCAGTGTTTGCTGCATGAGGGCCACAGAAACAACAACTAACTCCCGAACAAAACAAACACGCTGTTGCTACCCTATTGTGCATATTTTCTACCAACTTAACTTCAACAAAATCAACCGCTGCTTCTTCTGCTGCTGCCGCTAAAGAACGTGCTGGATGCTGGACTAATTGACTCGAGGCAACAGTGCCCCATAACCTATACCACAAACTTGATTGCTCCATACAGAACAATGAGCTTGCCGTGATTAATGAAACGAAAACAATCGATGATTTTACGAAATTTTTCATCATGTATCCTTTATTATAAACATAGATTTTTTTCAAGATTATAACACATGAAACTTTTTTAAAAAATACAATAAAAAAGGATGTATCGTCGGGACACATCCTTTTCATGTATACAACTTTAATCGATTGGTTAATTAGCGATAAACGATGGAGCCATAAAGCAACCAACAATGAAAGCACCACGAGAAAAAGACGAAGCACAGAGACCTGATCTTGCGTACCATTTCTTACAAAAAGATGTTTTATCATCGTTTACAAAAAACGGCATATATTCACGAATAAACTCTATGTCTCGAGCTACAAATCGCACAAAATTCAAGAAAGCTTTTGCACCCAGTACCGCAGCAATTCCGGTTAAACCATCTTGAACTTGATTTTGCTTATGAGCAATCTTCCCTAAAACAGCCAAAGTCCCAAAAGCACCAAGGGCACCAAAGGAAATTGCATCTCCAATTCTTTCCCCTTCCCGACCTTGTGAATAACCGTCATCACTAGGTGCCGCAGATAATTGACTAGCCAGCACCAATGAAAGTGCTATCAATAACGCCTTACTGAAAATATTTTTCATATATGACCTAAAAAAAGAATTGTTAAAACGATACATCAACCATTACTTACACCACACACTCTTTTTTAAAGATTATAACACATGAAACTTTTTTAAAAAATAGCACAAAAAAAAGATGTATCATTGAGAAACATCCCTCAAAATTCATACCTAGTAAATGCTTATTAAACCTGATCATCATTTGACAGGTTACGGTCTCCAGCAGGGACTCTTGACAGGTTACGGTCTCCAGCAGGGACTCTTGCAGCCATTGCTAAAGCCGGAGGAACTGGCAAAGTAGCCGAACCAGAACTTTCACAACACGAAAGACAATCATTGAATTCACCTTCCCATGCAGCTCTATACACATTGACCAAACCGGCCATCAAACATGCCTCACCTACAGGCATAGAATAACCATACAAAGAAAAAGTGCCCGTCGCATACAAACACAATGCAGCATTAGTGCTTTCTAGAGAGGTACAGCATTCACTCATAGAATCACAAGGCTCATTATTCTCATATATCTTTGCTGCAGTATTTGCACAACAGATTGAAGATGCAACCACGGTAAGAGGAATGCTAGGGGGCGATATCATCCAGAGCCCACAACTAAAACAGGCTGCGCCCTCAACACAATGGTGAAATTTACGTCTTAATATGTTTACGGAATCAACATCGTTCCTTATTCCCTCAAGAAACGGAACCATACAACGTGCCGACTGAGCGATCAATAAGAGCGTCGCAATCATTATTTGTTTTTTCATTATAGAATCCTCTTAAGCGTTATTACTAACGCCTTATTAAAAATAACCTTCATATTAGCTAGTGTATTAGAACTAAGCCATATGTCAATTAATATTTCAATTATGCAATTATTAGGTGAGATTTTAGGATGATTTTTGACGCTTGGACCATAAGAACTCGTTTGACGTAAAAAAATTATTCTTTCAATGACCATAACAAATCAAATGCCATCTTTGGCGACAGCGTATTATAATCAAGAACCGCCAACTTGTTCAATAAAACTTCTTGATCCTTCAATTGCTGCTGAATTTTTTTAAACTCAACCTGCATGCTCTTGTTCTCTTGCAATAACTGCTCATATTTTGTCATCAAGAAATCGTCTTTTACTAGTACAGTATTCAACGTACTTTGCTGTTCACTGCGCGCAAGCGCATCAAGAATTTGTTCAGCACGAATAATGACCGACTCAGGTAATTGCGCCAATTTTGCTACTTCAACGCCAAAGCTGCCATCGGCAACACCACGTATAACTTTATATAAAAATAAAATACCCTGCGGCGTTTTTTTGCTCGCTGCATAATAACTGACGATACCAGGAATTTGATCCTGTAAGAGCGTCAGCTCATGGTAATGGGTTGCAAATAAACATCGTGCTTGGACATGGCTGGCAATGTATTCTACTACTGCTTGGGCAATAGCAAGACCATCAAAGGTACTCGTGCCACGGCCAACTTCGTCTAAAATCACTAAACTATTTTTGGTAGCCTGCGTACAAATTGAGGCCGTCTCTTCCATCTCTACCAAGAAGGTACTTTTGCCTTCGGCAACATTGTCCCCTGCACCAATACGCGTAAACACACGATCAAGCAATGCAAGGTTGGCAGATTTTGCCGGCACCAATGAACCACATTGTGCCATAATAGAAATCAACGCCACTTGTCGTAAATAAGTCGACTTGCCGCCCATGTTCGGACCAGTAATAATCCATGTCGATTCTTCATCATTGAGCACCGTATCATTAGGAATAAAAGAACTACCCAACGCACTCTCCACCACGGGATGACGGCCATCATTGATCATAATGTGACGATCGCTATTAAAAGTCGGTCGCACATAGCCATGTTCATAGGCAACTTTTGCAAACCCAAAAAGCGCATCCAAATGAGCGAGAGCATGCGCAAGTTTACGTAACGAACTGATATGCGACACCACCTCACGTTTGACGCAGTCAAATACTGCTTTTTCTGCTGACTCAATCTGGGAATTTGCATTAAAAATTTCGTGTTGCAAGTCACGCAACGATTGCGTGGTATATCGCTCGCGGCCCACCAACGTTTGATGGCGCGTGTAATGCGCTGGCACTAAACCAAGATTGGCTTGCGTGACTTCAATATAGTAGCCATGTGCTTGTGTGTATCTAATTTTTAATGAATTGATGCCGGTTGCACGTTGCTCTTGTTGCTCAAGTTCTAAAATTTTTTGATTAGCATTATTGACCAGTTCTCGTAATCGATCCAGTTGATGGTCAAACCCTGGCTTAATAATCCATGGTTTTGTGTTGTCGTCATTCAGTGCTGTCACCAGCAATGCGCGCAGTGGTTGAAAGTCTGCTAGAGCATGCGCGATAATTTCGATAAGCTGTACCCGTTTGCGCGATTTTAATAATATCGCAATGGTCGGCACAACTTCAAGCGCCTGCGACAACATCAAATAATCATAGAGCGATGCACGCATTAAGGCGATACGGCCAATGACACGTTCAAGATCACCAATAGGTGATAAATGATGTTCCAGTTTTTGCGTAATGCCTTCATCCTGAACTAATAATACAACGGCATCTTGGCGCTGAATAATTGCATCCTTTTTCATCAAAGGACGCATGAGCCATTTTTTAATCATGCGAGAACCCATTGGCGTCACGGCGCGATCCATGACGGCAAACAGCGTATTTTTTCTACTGCCATCTTGCGCATTATGCACAAGTTCTAAATTACGTTGTGTAGCAATATCCAGCAATAAAAAGTCTTCTGGTTCATAAAATTGAATCGACTTGAATTGATCCAATGCTGCTTGCTGATTTTTAGCGACATAGGCATGAAACGTACCGATGGCAGAACGTAACGCAGCATTTTCATATACTTTTTGCACCGACTGGCCACGCAACTGTTGCACGAGCCATTCATCGACGGCGGCAGCTTGATCGGACCCCGCTACCACGTGATCGGCAAAGGTGGTAAAATAACCACGTTGTTTAAAATATCCTTGAAACGATTTGCCCATGGCAGTTTGTGGAATTAAAATTTCATCGGGAAAAAAACGAATAAGTTCAGATTCTAAGAGTTTATCAGACGTTGCTGGTAATACTGTAGCAAAAAGCTGTGCGGTTAATAATTCACCAAATAATAAACCCCAGGAATCTGCGGTTGGAAAAAAAGAGAAAAGATACGATGCTGATTTTTCATCAAGCAATTTCGTATCAGTCAAGGTGCCTGGCGTTAACACGCGCGTCACGCCACGCTCGACAATTCTTCCTGGCACTGGTTGCTCGAGTTGATCGCAAATGGCGACTTTAAAACCAGATTTGACCAATTTAACTAAATAATGGTCGAGTGCATGGACTGGTACACCACAGAGCGGAATAGGCTCGCCATTGCTTTTACCGCGTGCGGTTAAGGCAATGCCTAATGACGCGGCAGCTTGTTTGGCATTATCAAAAAAAAGTTCGTAAAAATCACCGACTTGAAAAAGCAACAGCATATCCGGATACTGTTGCCTAATCATGTGATATTGTTGCATTAATGGTGTTAATTCTTGCATGACTTTAGATTAATTATAACGTATTGCATAATGTTTTATTCATCATATTAGTATAAAACATTACGTGCAATAAGCTACGCCATGATAAGAAAAAAAGAACAAAACTATTTCTTGTCAGAATCTATCACAACTGAAACACCTGGAAAAGGTTGGTCCCGTTCATAGCCAAGTACCCTATGCGATTTCGGAATCTTGGGACTCACCTGTACCAAACAAATAGCTTTGGGACTAACAACAGGATCAACACTGCGATCACGCCGTGCGGGCGAATGATCACGTTGAGCGTCAATTATCGGGCCTCGCCGCGCTGGTGAATGATTTCTTTTCACTAAAGCCTGACGCTCATTCCTTCTTGCTACAAGGTGAGCAGTTACAGGATCAAGATTAATGCTACTATTGCTATGCGATACATTTTTTGAACCATCACCAGCCTTACTCATGCAGGCGCCACTATACATTAGAAAAGTATGAAAAAACCCACACAAAGCTACCATGACATAACGCTTCATAACATTTCCTTTTTTATGATAACAAAGCATATTTATGCATGACAATACTCATTATCGTGCCCGCGAGTCAAGAATAATATAGCAGACAATAATATAGGATAGGATTAAAAATTTTCAGCTTAACTTTATCGTTACCGTAATACTCATAAACGACAATACACACTTTTGCTATACTCTTATTATTCTTTGGTACTACTGCATGATGACACACTACTCTTGTGACGACGATGCTTGCTAGCAATTTTGTTCATAGCAGCTTGATTTTGAGACCATTGTTGTTGACCATCGCTAAAACTGCGTTTATGCGACCGTTTCATAGCCCACAAAATCTTTGCAACCTGCCTCTGCTGAACATCAAAATCCTGCTGCATTTTTTCTTCTTTTCGCTTCTTCTCTTTTTCCTTAATAAAATCATCAATAATTTTTTGACTATCCACCCGCGGCTTAAACTTCTGCTTATCCTCAGTCTTTTTTGTCTCTAGTGTTTCTAGCCGTATGCGCTCATGCACCTTCAGTAGCCACGGAATAAGTCCTGAATCATCTGGCTCGGGAGCAATTATTGCTGAATTTAATGTACTACAACAAGCTCCGCAGTAAATCAAGCCACTCTGCGATAACAAAAAAATAATTACAATAATCTTCATGTTACTCTTACCTAAGATGCTCATACGTGACTTCATCTAAAAACTATTTTTCTATCAGTTCATTATCTTATTTAGTAGCATTTCTGCGAACAAGCAGCATTGGCAAACAAAGGGTACTTTGTATAGCTTTTTGACCTTTTTCCCATTGCTCTTGTGAAAAACTACGATCACTCCTACTCAAGCGCCTTTTGGCACACTCAGTTGCCGTAATTTTCTCAACAAGTTTGTCATGTTTTTTCTGTTCTTGTTTTTCCGTAAAGAAATCAATCTCATTCTTATGCCGTTTCAATTCTGCTCTCAATTTCTGTGCAGCAACCTCTTGTTCTTCTTGCGCCTTTTTTATACGATCCTGCGCTTCAACGACCCAAATAGGAGATGCTTCACGCCGAACAGGAGGAGTCGGAAGAGGCGCAATTTTTACTGGATTCAATGTGCTACAACAAAGTCCACTATAGAGTGAAGCACTCTGCGATAGCAAAAAAATAATCGTGACGATCGCCATGCGGTTTTTACCTGAGATGTTCATAATACCTTCATCGAGAAAAATTTATAATTCTTGTGCTGTTTCAATACGAGAAAAACTATTCATCAATCTATGAATTTCACTTTTGAAAGAAGAAAGTGTAACAGCTAATTGATTAACATTCAAATCATCGTTCTGCAAAGCAGTATCAACTTTTATACAGAACACCTTCGTCACATCAAAAATATAGTCTGATAAAAAATTCACTTCATCAATGGCTTTTTGATCATCCCATGTTCCATTTTTATACGCTATAAAACCCATAACGCGCTCAAGCTGAGCAACAAGATTATTAGCAGATACCATCATTAAATTACGATACATCGCTTTATCAATTACTGGTGTTTGCACATTATTCAATGCATCAACATATTCTTTAAACTCTTCAAATGTTGGCATCAACGTCGTTTTTTCTTGAACAAACCATGCTATTGATCCAGGATTAAACACCTGCGCATAAACAGGTTCACCAACTCGTTGCGCTAAAGAAGTTCCCACTACACCGCTAAAACCACCGATAACACAATTAGTTATATGGGATCTCAAATGATGCAATCCACGCCACGAAAAAAAGCTCGGATAGAACTTTGCATCATAATCTTTAAGTCCTTCTGGCGTTAAAGTTTTCATAACAGCTGGCGTGAGAGTGCACGCAGAAGACGAGGTGTTTTCACCAACAAAACCACACCATTTTAATAGATTATAGGAAGCAGCTAAGGCCACTATGGCACTCACCCCATATATGCCATAACGAACAAGCTGTGCGCGACCCAATGATGTTTGTATGGATTCTTTATGGCGTGCAATCACGGAGTGTTGGGGATAAACAAGCTCAATTTTTTTTTCATTCGCCACTCTTGGCAATAACACATCGTTGTTGATACCAAACACTGGCACCATAGAACTCAACAATAATGCCATAATTCCTGTCTTTTTAATCATCATAACGTTCCTTGTTCTTTACAGCTTTGTGTACTTTTCTCGACGACCTTTAGACTTTTCTACTGAATATTTCTTACCGATTTCAGCTAATTTAACTTCGAACGCCTTGCTCAAATCAATGTTTGCCGCATTGGCAAAACAAAGCAGTGCAAAAAGCACATCGGCACATTCATGTTCAATTTCTTGGCGATTTTTTTCAATTTCTTGAATAGATTCTTGCGTGGTAAGCCATAGAAATTTCTCCATTAACTCGCCCGCTTCTATCGACACAACCATACTAAGATTCTTTGGTGAATGATATTGCGCCCAATCACGTTCGGCAACAAAATGCGCTGCCGTTGTTTTGAGCTGCTCAAGAGTAATTGTCGTATCTGTCATATGATATCCTTTTTAGGGGTATTACCTCTGCTAACACACCTATTATAGAACGCTTTTCAAATAATGTCCGGTGTGACTTTGTTTACACTGAGCAACCTGAGTAGGCGTACCCTGTGCAACAATAATGCCACCTTCATCGCCACCTTCAGGCCCAAGGTCAATAAGATGGTCAACCGTCTTGAGGACATCAATGTTATGTTCAATGATAATCATAGAGTTACCTTTATCCACCAAACGATTCAAGACCATCAGCAAGCGTTCAATGTCACTCGTATGCAAGCCTGTTGTTGGTTCGTCAAGAATATAGAGGGTTTTGTTACCCCGTTTTGCCAACTCATCAACCAACTTAATACGCTGCGCTTCACCACCAGATAGCGTCGTCGACGCTTGGCCAAGTTTAAGATAATCAAGCCCCACATCGCACAACAAACTCAATCGTTTTGCAATCTGCGTATGCGCTTTAAAGAATTCCAATGCCTCATAGGCAGTCATTTCTAAGATATCAGCTACGTGCTTACCTTTGTATAAAATAGACAAGGTTTCAGCATTATAACGCTTGCCTTTGCATGATTTACAGATCATGGTTACTTCAGGCAAGAAATGCATGGTAACTTTAATGACGCCATCACCAGAACATTCAAAACAACGACCTTGGGCAACGTTAAAGCTGAAACGTCCTACGGTGTACCCACGCGCATTACTTTCTGGTAGCGAGGCAAATAACTTACGAATATCGTCAAAAATGCCCAGGTAAGTTGCTGGGTTAGAGCGCGGCGTTCTGCCAATAGGTGCTTGGTCAATCACCACCATGCTCTCAAGGTTCTCTGCTCCCTGCATATCATCGCCCTCTGACGCATCCATACGTCGAGAACCTTGCAATTCGCGCTCTAAGGCAGGCACTAACTCCTGCATAATCAAGGTACTTTTACCCGACCCAGAAACACCGGAAATACCACACAATACGCCCAACGGAAATTGGACCGTCAAATCTTTCAAATTGTTTTTACGAGCATGGCGCAGCGTGATGTGACCAGAAGGTTCACGTAAAGTTTTGGGTAATGCGATAAAGCGTCTACCACTTAAATAAGCACCGGTTAATGAATTTTTATTAGCGGCAAGCTCTTTGGGTGTGCCAACGGCAGTTACCTGACCACCAAGAACCCCTGCTGCAGGACCCATATCAATAATATAATCTGAGGCATTCATCGTGTCGTGGTCATGCTCCACCACCACCGTGTTGCCTAAATCACGCAATGTTCTCAACGTATTAATCAAACGATCGTTATCCCGCTGGTGCAAACCAATACTCGGTTCGTCAAGAATATAAAGAACACCACTCAAAGCTGAACCAATTTGTGTTGCAAGTCTAATACGCTGGCCTTCGCCACCCGAAAGGGTTCGTGCCGAACGGTTCAATGATAAATAGTTTAATCCTACATCGTTCAAGAAGGTGATACGATTCACAATCTCTTGAATTAAACTTTTGGCTATCTCAAGTGATGTTTCATCTAAAGTTAATTGCTTAAAGAAGATTAATAAATTTTTAATGGCAAGATCAGATAGATCATAAATATTCTTACCACCGATAGTCACCGCTAACGCAAATGCATTCAAACGTTTACCATGACACGTAGAACAGGTATGTTCCGTAGCATATTTATTACCAAAAAAGTCTGGGTAATCAGCCTTCCATGCTTGAGGATCGCCCTCAGCCCATGGCCACTCATGAATCTTACCCAACCCGTGACACTCTTTACACGCGCCAATGGGCGAATTAAAGGAGAAAAATCGTGGTTCAAGTTCTGGAATCGATTGCGCACAACGCAAACACATTTTATGAGAAGAATACAGAAATTCTTTGTCGCCCACGATAACTTTAGCCAAACCGCTTGCTAAGCTGAAAGCTTTCTCTATCGCCTCTTGTAAACGTGAACGCTCCTGAGCTGTGACTTCAACCACATCAAGCATCAAATCTATGGAGTGCTTATAGGTCTTTTGCAGCTTCAGTTTTTTGATATCGTCTATTGATTGAAATTTATGAGCAACCCCGTCAACACGGAACCTATAAAACCCCTTATTAAAGAGTCCCTCAAGTTCGTGGATAAATTCGCCCTTCTTTTCTATGGCAATAGGAGCAGCCAGGGTGATAATCGACCCCTGAAAGTTTTTGAGGATCATCGCGGTGATATTTTCTGGCGATTCGGCCTTAATGACCGTTTGGCAGGTCGGGCAATGCACAATACCTATACGCGCATAAAGAACCCGTAGGTAGTCATAAATTTCGGTAATAGTGCCCACCGTAGACCGCGGATTGGAGCCAACTGTCTTTTGTTCGATGGCAATTGAAGGACACAAGCCCTCAATACGCTCAACATCAGGTTTTTTTGCAACACCTAAAAATTGGCGCGCATAGGAGGAAAGTGATTCCATATAACGACGCTTGCCCTCAGTATATAATATATCAAGCGCTAACGAACTTTTACCCGATCCTGATGGACCAGTAATGACCGTTAAAGTATTCTTTGGAATGACTACATCGATGTTTTTAAGGTTATGCTCCTTGGCACCAAACACCTTAATGCAGCCATTTTTTTCTAATAATTTTTTACCTTGTTCGATCTTCATTTTGGCACCTCATCAAATATCTAAAATTTCTAAATTGCCCAATAGAATATTGTACCATAGGCAAAACAGGAAGTCCAACGGGGTCTTTTTGGCTTATCTTTAACTATTTACATAATTATTTTTGATTTCTTCTGCAAAAACCGTATACTTTTGGACATAGAAATATTCGAATGGTGGACGTAGCTCAGTTGGTAGAGCACCAGGTTGTGGTTCTGGGTGTCGTGGGTTCAATCCCCACCGTCCACCCCAGAAATTTGAAAAAAGATATTGCAAGTAAAGAAAAAACCTTTATATTAGTCGTATCTTCACTATTGAAATTTACTTTTCCTTTGAATCTTAAAGTTATGTCGGGATGTGGCGCAATTGGTAGCGCACTCGCTTTGGGAGCGAGGGGTTGCCAGTTCGAGTCTGGCCATCCCGACCAGCCTACGCCAAGGCTACGGCTGGCGCGGCCAGTTTATCAAATGAATAAACATTTCGCTCATGGTGAGTGATTTTGCGTAAGCAAAATTGTATCGAACCACGCTAGATTCTTCAAGGAAATCGTATTAGCTTATATAAAAAGCCCCGATCTTTTAAAAGACCGGGGCTTTTTTATTATTATCGTAAAAACATATGTTATTTCAGATCAGTATCTTTATATCTTTTTAAAACATCAGAGTTCTGCTTCCATGCATCAGCACGCGCATCAAGATCTTTAAAGTAATCAAACTTCAAAGCAATCAACTTATCAATTGACTGAACAACAGATGCATCAGTCGTAGAAGATTTGTCTGTTTTTAACTTCTCAATACTTCTCATTATTTCGGTTTTTTCGTTTTCTAACTTTTTAATATTAACATCATTTTGTTTAAGCTTATCGTCAACCCTCTTTGCCAGCGACTCTTTACTTTCAAAATCATTTTTTTTACTTATAGGCACTGCACCAAATGACGGCAAGCTCATGAATAAAACAACATAACCAATACTTTTAAGATTCATACAAAGCTCCTTAGCAATTCACGTTCAATAACATCATTATTTTTTAAGCGCTTGCGCACCTTTGAGCAAATCAGCAACAACCGTTAATGTTCTGTCATTTGCATCATCCATAATTACTTTTGCCTTTTGATACATCGTCATAAAATACTTTTGCATGACAGGATCGGTTGAATTTTCTGCTTTTTTTATATGGTCTGTTTTAGTATTAAACATAGTCTTAGAATCTTTTGCAGCAATTTCTGCGGCCTTCAACTGCGCTATAAACTTATCCACTTCTGCATTCACATCAGCTTGGGTTAATCCAAAACCCTGCGTAGCCAAAAACAAAACTGGCACTAGTATCATTATTTTACCAATACTCTTCATATGTATCTCCTTTTTCACGGTATAAACACCTAACAACGGCAAGACTTTCTGTGTTCTTTAATACCACAACGCCAAGACCGCTCGCAATAAAACAGAGTAACTGCTCGCAAAATACCGTTAAGCATCTGGCTCAGCTACATACACACACAACATGAAGACCGTGATTTTTGCTCTAGCTCAGCAATTACACCCGCTAGCATAAAACTCTTAATGATACGGGCCACATCAAGACACAAACGATTCTTTTTCGATAATGCTGAATACACAAGGAAAAAATTGTGCTCGTCCTGTTTTTGCTGGTCATCATGAACCCTCGATAGAAATCCAATACCGCTACCACCTTCTCGAGCACAAGACCCCTCTCTTTCAAACCTCTGTTCTACCGTTTGATAGATAAAGTTTTTAGTTATGGGATTAATGATATTCACCCATGCACCCTTATCTACCAACAAACGCATAACCGAGATCGATGTATTTCTACCAACAGCCATATGCATAAGCACCGTGCAGCCATCCGCACTACATGCATTGACATGGGCGCCACGCGCCGCTAAACACCCTACAAGATTTTTATGCCCATGAAATGCGGCCACCATAAGTGGTGTCCATCCTTGGTCATCGCGCGCTTCAAGATTTTCTGGCGCAGCATCCAGAAACTTTTCCGCTTCTACCGTATCACCAACTAAAAAATAATTCTTATGATTATCATGTAACACTGGACGCTTTACTACGAGTTGCTGCATGCTCTGCGCAGTACCTGCAACTATAACCCCGACCAACAAGACCTTAACAAACCCCCTCAATGACATAACTCCTCCTTGGTACTATAACGTTCTATAAAACCACGCTCATAATACGGATCGTTATATTTGCAGCACAAGACTCACTAAAAAAAACATCAAAACGGGCTTTAGCAAAGCTTTTTTTATCAAAAAAACAAAAGAATTTTGCCTTCTTGGTAATCGTCGTTAAACTTACCAAGCATGGAATATCTAAAAAACAAGAAAGATCAGTATGTTTTTAATTGATAGGCGCTACGTCCGCCACTTTGATTGGTTAGGATTTTTGCTCATTATGGTCATTTCGATCATAGGGCTTTTGTTTGTATACAGCGCAACCTATAAAGTTGAACAGCCGTATTCCCTCTTTTTTAAAAAACAAGCATTCGGCCTTGCAACCGGCTGGTTAATTTACGCATTCTTTTGCAGCGTAGATTATCGCACGCTCATGCGTGTTGGCTATTTTATTTATTTGGCAGTCATTGGATTACTGGTGTTCACCATTCTCAAAGGCAGCATTGGCATGGGTGGGCAACGATGGATCAACATCGGTTTATTTAAATTTCAACCATCAGAACTTTCAAAATTATTTTTTCCCGCGTTTATCACCTACTATTTAATTACCGAAGATGACACACTGGAATTATCGTTCAAACGATTCATCCCGGTGCTTGCAACGCTTGCCATCAGCTTTGTATTAATAATGAAACAACCAGATCTTGGCACAGCACTTATTTTGGCATTCTCTGCCATCACCCTGCTGTGGCTCACCGGGATAACGAGAAAATTTTTCATTATCGGCTTTATGACCATTATTCTCTGCGCACCTGTTCTGTGGCACTTTTTAAAGCCTTATCAAAAACAACGTATCGCCGTATTTTTAGGCGAAGGCGATGTCAAAAAAGAACGGTATCAATTAGAACAAGCAAAGATTGCTATTGGTTCTGGCGGATTATCTGGAAAAGGATTCTTGCAAGGCACACAAAACAAATGCCTGTTTTTACCCGAAAGCCGCACCGACTTTATTTTTGCCGTCGCGTGTGAAGAAGTTGGCTTTGTCGGCGCAATAAGCATTCTTCTCTTGTATCTTATATTATTCTTTCGTTTTTTTGCCATAATCCTTTCGCTCAAAATTCCCTTCATTCAACTACTGGCAACAGGCATTGTAATCCATATCATGATTTCTACCCTCATTAATGTAGGCATGGTACTTGGATTATTACCTGTCGTGGGCATTCCTCTGCCGCTCATGAGTTACGGCATCAGCAATTTATGGATTACCTTTGCCAGCCTCGGCTGGTTTAACGGCATTGCCATGCGGCGATTCTATATGGGACAAAGTAGTTATGCAGTAAGTAATGGATAAACAAATTAACCCCTCACACGGCTTTTAAGCCGTGATTTAGGGGACCCCGGAAAAAGGGCTTTAGCCCATTCATCCACAGTCTTGAAAATCTGTGGGGTTTTCTGGGGATAAAATTATGAGGTATGTACGATGAACGAAGGACTCCACGAAATTAATATTCTATCACTTCAAGAAACAGCTGAAGAGCGTTCACACGATTTTACCCCAAAAACTTTTGACGATTATCTTGGACAAAAAGAGCTCAAACAAAAACTACACATTTACACACAAGCGGCAAAAATGCGTAACGAGTCACTCGACCATATGCTGCTGTTTGGTCCTCCTGGCCTTGGTAAAACCACCTTGTCGCAAATTATGGCGCACGTTATGGGCGTTGGCATTAAGATCTGCAGTGGCCCTATGATGGAGCGTACTGGCGATTTGGTTGCTATACTTTCTTCCCTCGAACCAAAAGATATTCTGTTTATTGACGAAATTCACCGCATGCCCACCAATGTGGAAGAAGTGCTCTACAGCGCTATGGAACATTTCCGCGTGGACGTTATTATTGGTCAAGGTGCTGGTGCAAAATCTATCAACCTGCCAATCCACCCCTTCACGCTTGTTGGCGCTACGACCAAGAGCGGTATGATTTCCGCCCCCTTGCGTAGTCGCTTTGGCATCAGTGAACGCCTTGATTTTTATACTGACGAAGAGCTCCGCGACATTGTGCTCCAAAATGCTCAGTTCTTGCAACTCACTCTAGCACCCGAAGCCGCACTCATGATTGCTCGCTGCTCACGAGGAACACCTCGTATTGGCAAAAAGATTTTACGCCGCGTACGCGATTTTGCACAATTCCATAACAAAAAAAATGCGGACGTTGATGTAGTCCAAGACGCTCTCACCTTCTTAGGCCTTGACGATGATGGCCTGACCAAAGTAGACAATATGCTCTTGCAGCGTATCGTGGAACACTTTAATGGTGGCCCTGTTGGCTTGGAAACCCTTGCCTCCCTTATTGGCGAAGACAAAGAGACCATTGAAGCAGTTTATGAACCATTCCTCATGCGCAAAGGCTACTTAGAAAAAACGGCTCGTGGTCGCCAGATTCCTCACAAAAAACTGCCTTTTTTGAAAAAGAAGTTTTTAGGACAAGAAGCCTTATTTTAAATTTCAAATTAAAACAAAATGTATTATTGTGCCCTTAATAAAGGCAATCATTTGACATGCACATAAAACAATGAGAAATTGAGTAATGATATTAGTGTATCATTACTCAACGGAGACACGTATGTACAAACAATATTCTCTTCTTGTATCTCTCATTATTTTGTTACCCGGTTGCGCTAAAAATATTCGTATGTCAACCACCGCCTATGCTGACAAACAAGCTATTCCCTCAGGATTTGCCAGAAACAAATCTTTTAGCGTCGAAGGGTCATTACGCGTCAACGACAGCAAAAGAGAAAATGAACTTCAAACGAAAGAAGTAGCACAAAAGTTGTCTATTGCCTTACAAGACAAAGGTTATTCAATCGAACAACCAGAAAATGCTGATTACAACATCGTTTTTAACTATGGCTACGATAAAGAAACCGTCACCAACAATGTACTCACCTATATACCCCAAGAAAGCTCTAAGACTTTTGAGTACACTCAGGAATGCGACGGCGACGCTCAATATAACGAAAAAACCCATTCTTCCGGCATATGGGCACATGTACCAGTGGAATCAACCTACTATAGAAAATTCCTAAATCTGTATGTGCATGAAGCACGCCCAAACAGAAAAAACAAACAACCTAAGGTTTGGGAATGCAAAATACGCAATTGCGACGAAGATTTTGATATACGATCGTACACCGACTTTTTCATTGTTGAATCGATGAAATGGTTTGGCTCAAATACTCAAGGCACCTACTCAACCTCCATGAGTTCAAAAGATAAAGTTGTTACCGCACTGCGCACACAGTATAACGACGGTTGCTACAGCACCTGCTAACATACAGTTAACACTACATGCATGAGCAGCTTACTCTTTAGCTCTATCAAAAAATATCCCTGAGTGTCCGACGTCCCGTTCGACGCAATGTGCGCGAAGGATAAAGCTTTAGTCGCAGTCGGACTCATAGAAAGATTAGTCAGAAAATTAGTTTCGCACGTAATCATGTATTACATAGCTATCTATTCATATGTATTGCCATTCATTTTTTAAAATGAGTAACATGGTGATTGTTGTCATTAATATCCCTTAACATTAAGGAAGCAGTATGAAAACAGTCAAAAGAACCATGTTAACGCTATCGCTTATCGCTTTGATGAGTCCGCTCGGCATACCATCTACCGCGTATGCATGGAACCCATTTAGTCCCAGCGATTGGCAAAATCTTTTTGGTATCGTTCAAGATGCCTTCTCATCTTTTGGCACGACCGTTCAAAACTTTGGACAAATAGCTATTGCTGGCTTTGAAGACGCATTCTATGAAGTACAGAATTTTGCAAGTTCAATTCCAGGTCAATTGGAATCTATTAGTATACAAGCAGGAAGATACGTCGTTTCAGAACCAGTCGCATTAGTGTTTGATGGATTAATGAAGTTTGTTGGCGGCGTTATTGTCGACCAAAATAAAGCGGCCCCAACAATGCCAATCGTAGGCCATGAACAATGGTACTCATTGCGTTACAATCAGATTTCACAAATCAAAATTCACAATGCAACCTCAACGACTAAAAAAGCATTCGGGCTCCCCGTCATTGATTCATTAACAGGAAAAAACCTCAGAGTGAGCAATATTGTTGCTGATCAAAATAAAGGTATTGCTGAACAGCTTGTTGACGGCCTACGCACCTTTAAAATTCCGGTGCATCCAGTAAATGGAACCCCATGGGCAACCCATAGCTTACAAGCATCTGAGCTTGACCAAGCACTACAAGGAGCTATGAATGAAAACCTCAGAGCGTTTTTAGCACCACTTATTGACCGTATCAAAGCAGAACAATGGAGAATCGACCTTACCAACCAACCACTTGTATACGCGCTCACTACGATAAAAACATATTTAGACCAACACCCTACCGCTGTTGTCACGCTATTTCTTAATATTTTTGATTTTGGTAGTATGTCTTCCAATTTCGTATCGCAGTTCCAACAATCCGGCTTGCTCAACTATGCATATGCACAAACCACTGAAAGACCTTGGCCTACCATGCAAGAAATGGTAAATGCCAACAAACGTCTGGTTATTTTTTACGATGATGCATCTACCAACCTCAAATACCAAGATAACCGCTTCCTTTTATCTGATGACTTTATTTATTCAAGTGCGTGGAACTTCACCTCTGTTGACGCACTCAACAATAATACCTGTTCTGAAATCGCCATCAGACCAAATGCAGCATGGTACCGTAAACAAACGTATACCAATCCTGCAGATGACAATACACTCTTTGAACTCACCCACCAAGTCACGCCAGGTGTTGCTGGATCTCCCGATGTTGCACGCCAAGTCAATACCTATGATTCAATTGTAAATCACGCAACACGTTGCACCTACAACCTAGGCAGCGCGATATGGCCAAATTTTGTCAGCGTCGACTTCTATGATATTAATTTTGAAGATATTAAACGCGCTCTCCAATACATACAAATGAAAAAATATGAAAACAGTCAAATTCCAACAACGCCACAAACAACGTCCATGACCCAAGCATCTATTGATTGGGTCAAATCGCCAGATGGCTATAATTGGCTCAAAGGTACTGATGGCCAAAGATGGCTCAAAACTATGCAAGGGCATACATGGTTTTCTACCATTGACGGACAACAATGGCGCACCTGGCTCAATAGCAACACCGGCATGGCGCAAGAAAGTATTAACTGGATCAAATCACTCGATGGCTACAATTGGCTTAAAGGCACCGATGGACAAGCATGGCTCAAAACAACCCAAGGGCAAAATTGGCTCAATACGTCTGATGGTTTGGCATGGCGCATCTGGCTGAATACCAACAGCGGCATGGCACCAGAAAGCATTACTTGGATACGGTCATCCGATGGCCACAATTGGCTCAATACATCTGACGGGCAAGCATGGCTCAAGACTGTCGAAGGGCAAAACTGGCTTAATATGGCTGATGGACAACAATGGCTGATTACCACACAAAGCGGCCAAACATGGCTTGATACACACAAATAGTTATTATAGCGAAACTCATGAACGCAAAACTCTTGCTTTAGACAACGATGAGACTTTAGTATGTAAATGCTAAAGTCTCATCAAACTATCTAAAAAAGGGGGCCCCATGAATCCATTAAGCGACTGCAAATACGATAAATTAAAACTGACCTACAAATTATGCAAAATGCTCCACTTCATAGACAAGCACGCAAAAGATGATGCAAAAAAAGAAAAAGACGTTGAATTTCAAAAGACGCTCGATGAAATGTCGCGGACACTTACCACACTCGTTGAAAAGCTCCTTACCATGACCTGCAAATAATAGTCTACGAATTACCTTTAGGGCGAGCTCTTTAATTCAAGAGCTCGCCCTATTTTTATTTTAGATTACTTTTTTGAGCAGCAGACCTTATCGATGCCTTAATTTTTTTCTTAAACTCTCCCGCTTTCTTTCTAACCATTCCCTCATCAATGTCCGATGCAAAGATACGATTTTTCATAAGGACTTTGCCATTCACCACAACCGTTTGAATATCTGATGCCTTGCTTGCATACACCAATTGCGAGACAACATTATACACGGGTATCTGATGAATAGAATCCATAGTAACCATAATAAGATCAGCACGTTTTCCAACCTCAATACTCCCTAAATCCTTTTCTTTATGAATAGCACGGGCACCGCCAATAGTCGCAAGTTCTAAAACTTGCATTGCGCTCAGATTAGTTGGTTTGCCCAGTACTTTTTGTAATAATGCAGCGGTCTTCATTTCCGCCATCATATCAAGAGCATTATTGCTTGCCGCGCCATCAGTGCCCAAACCAACTGCAACACCCTCTTCTAGCATACGCGTGACCGGACTAATGCCCGACGATAACTTCATATTACTCACCGGGCAATGTACAACGCCTACGCCATATTTTTGTAATAATCCAATATCTTCACTGGTTGGGTGCACCACATGCGCTGCAATAATGCGGTCAGAAAGTATCCCCAAACTATCCAAATATGCCGCGCCTTTACCCTTTTCTGCTGGCGATTCAGACAAATGAATCATAAAAGGAATAATGTGTTGTTTTGAAACCTCATTGGCCTTTTGTAGTGTTGCAACAGAAGCAGTGTACGGCGCATGGGGCGAAATCGCAGGGTATACAAAATCATTACCTTGCCATTTTTTTACCAAGGCTTCAACTAATAAAAACCCTTCCTCTGACGTTGCGCTATCAGGTGTTGCAAAATCCATAACCGGCTGCCCAACAACAACACGCATACCAAGCTCACTCACCGCTTGCGCAACACTATTGGCAAAATAATATTCTGCAGCAAACGCAGTAACCCCACTCTGCAACATTTCCAAACAGGCAAGCTTGGTACCCCAATAGACAAAGTCTGCCGTAACATTTTGTTTTTCTGTCGGAAAAATATAGTCATGCAACCAATCGTGTAGAGCCAGACCATCAGCTAGACCTCGAAAGAACACCATGGGTGCATGTCCATGACCATTAATTAAGCCCGGCAAAATGACCTTATTTTTTGCATCAATAGTTTGCGATGCTTGATACCTATCTTCCACATGCCCCACCGCAATAATGCGGCCGTTGGTAATAGCGATAGAACCATCATGTATTATTTCTCTGTCCTGATTCATCGTGATGACGGTTCCACCACGAATAATAAGATCGACCTTGTTTTTTGTTACGTTAGATTTTTGCGGTTTTTTGGCAGACAATGACGCCTGAAACACTAAAACCAACAGAATCAACGCACCATTTTTTAACATTCGCTTCATTATTCAACTCCTACCGTATAATCTAAAAAAATCTTACTGCAACGTCTTCTAGAAAGTCTTCGACAAAGCTCAGACAGGACGGCGAGGGAGGCTTCTTCCTGCCGACATCCCTGAGCTTTGTCGAAGGGTTAATTATTTGTTTATGCAATAACTGTACTTTCCGCTAGGCCTTTCAGAATATAAATCATAAAACCGCCATAACGCCATACATAGCCAAAAAACCCTGTTGTAAGCCCGCTACAAGGCTCATCCTCATTTTCACCATGAGCTTATCGACATCTTTGCCATAAAACGCTACTCTAAAGAAAAAACAATATTAGACACCACAAAAACTCCTTGAGGAGATACGATTATGTCAGGTCATTCCAAATGGGCCACGATTAAACGAAAAAAAGCTATTATAGATTCAAAACGTGGCAAAGCATTCACTAAACTTATTAAAGAAATTACGGTAGCTGCCCGTGTTGGTGGCGGCGACCCAGATGCCAACCCTCGTCTCCGCACTTTGGTTGAAAAGTCAAAAGCACTCAATATGCCTGTTGATAACACAATGCGCGCTATCAAAAAAGGTACTGGCGAACTCCCGGGCGCAAGTTACGAACCATTTTCTTATGAAGGTTATGGCCCTCATGGCATCGCGGTGATTATTGATACATTATCTGATAATAAAAATCGCACGGTCGCTGAATTACGCCATCTATTTTCTGTCAAATCTGGCAGCTTGGGCGAATCAGGCTCAGTCAACTGGATGTTTGAACGCATGGGCGTTATACAAACTAAAGGCGAAAAAGGCATAACCGAAGATACGTTGCTCGAAAATCTGCTTGATTACGAAATTAATGATATCAGCACCGACGAAGACAACTACTTTTCAATACAATGCAACCCAAAATCACTCGACCTTGTCAAACAAGCGGTTGAAAAATTGGGATTAAAAGTAGAAAGCGCAGAAATCGAGTGGGTACCAAAAACGACCATGGATTTAAGCGACGAACAATCAACAAAAGCACTAGAATTTTTATCTGCACTTGAAGATCTTGATGATGTGCAGGAAGTCTATACAAACTTAGCGTAATAAGGAATTATATGGTTTTGAGTATGACAGGCTTTGCAACCAAAGCCATCACGGTACACCTTGACCCAATCAACAAGGTGAACGTTTCTATCAGTATAAAAACATTGAATGCACGGTTCTTTGAAACAACCTTCAAAATGCCGTATGCATTATCTCATATAGAAACGGATTTGATATCATTACTCAAAACCAAACTTATACGCGGGCATATTTATTGCACCATTTATACCGATAATCAAATGCTCCTCAAAGGCCAAGTGGAACCTTCCATGACCACCATTGAAGGATATTTGAAGTCTGTTGAACAAATCAGAAAACAGTTCAACATCGAAAGCTCACTATCACTCGATAGCTTGCTGCAATTGCCGAACGTGTTTGTTATGGAAGAAAAGAAAATCGACCAAGCAACCACGCAGCACATCATTGAAGCGATGGACCAACTGATCGACGACCTTATTGTTGCTAAAGAAAAAGAAGGCTTAGTGCTCAAAAACGATTTACTGCAACGTGCGTCGATTGTCGAACAAGAAATGCTCGCTATCGAACAAGCTGCGCTGAAGTTGATTGAAACACAAAAAGAAAAGGTCAACAAAGCAGTCCAAGAAATCGAATTAGACGAATCAAAACTGGCTGATGTTCGTAAAAGCGCACTCTATGCCGTGCTTGATAAAATCGACATTCACGAAGAAATTGTACGATTCAAAAGCCACATCAAGAACTTCCACGATCAACTTGAATCTGCAACAATAGAAAAAGGCAAACGTCTTGATTTTACCCTGCAAGAGCTTGGACGCGAGATTAACACTATTGCTGCCAAATGTTCTGATGCAACCATTGGCTCACGCGCTATTAACATTAAAGTTGAATTAGAAAAAGCCAGAGAACAAACACAAAATCTAGTGTAACGTTCTTTTATTCCCACGAATAAAACAATTGCCTCAGAAAAGACGTTAGGTTCTTCTGAGGCAATTTTATTTCTTATACTTGACTACTCAATATCCAGGCTTAGCCTTTTTTTTCTTCTCGTTTATCATACCTTGAAGAATAGTTACTTGATGAGCTCGATGATGAACTACTTGAAGAAGATGATGACGACAAGCTGCTACTTGATGAACTTGAAGATGACGAACTACTACTTGACGATGAGCTGCTGTTTGACGATGAGCTGCTCGATGAACTTGCCGAGCTTTCTAAATCATCAACAAATACAGCATCTTGCAATTGTCGTTCAATTGGTTTGTATAAAGTAATAGTGCATTTGTGCCGAGGATTCTTAATTATTGTAAAGAAAGGATTATCATTAATGACACGTGCTTCTTCCTTATCTACAGAATCTGACCCATCATCAGAAGACTCTTGATCTTCATCTTCCTTTGTAGCACTTGCTTTTTGAAGCTCAGGGACCAAGGACTCAAAGGCAGTTTTTTTACAACCACGGTGGTAACAAATTCCTTTTGGATCAAGACAGATATGAAATATATAAAAATCTTCTCTGCCACCATCACAAGCTACTTTGCCAGCTATTTGATAAAGATCATCCTTCTGCCCACCGTTTTTCCTATTTTTCCAAGATAGATGTTCGCCGTAGTTGATAAGTATTGGATCACACATTCGCGGTAATAGGGTGTGATAGCGAACGCTGTCCCTTGAGCAATTTTTTATTAAAGGTTTATCATTAAACCAACGTAATACGCGTTTGTCATAGTCTAATTTTTTAGTTTTGATATTAGTTTTTTTAATGCGAGAAGCTAATTGATCAGCAATTGGCTCTCCTGCGTTATCATTTTCTTCTTCTTCAGTTTTTTTAAAATCGTTATCAGTCGCTATTCCTGACTTACTATCTTTCTCTTTAAAACTAGCAGAGCAAACGCGTTTATATATATGACCATATTCTTTTTGTAAGGCATCTAAAATCGGCATATATTTTTGTAATTCTGAGAATGCCAGATCAAGATTTTTGTTAAATAGGATCTTATTGCTTAGGTCATGAAATTCATTTATAAGTTCATTATTATTAAGGACAGCGACGACTTTATTAAATATTGAATCGAGCGCATTGAAATGCGGTAGATTACACAGGCATGCTTTAATTTTTTTATCAATTGCTTGAGGATCGCCGGCTATCTCTAGCTTTTTTGCGTGAGCAGTTTTATATTCACTCATACTATGTCGAGCATATTCATTTGTAATCGCTTCAACTAGTATTCTACTTTGTTTGTCTAGATCATTATTTTCTAATAATCGATGAATAAATTTTTTGTAGGTATTAAGAGATTGTTGTTTCGTCAGATTTTTATTATTCGTGAGACTAATTTTCTTAAATGTGAGATATATAGATAAGGCTGTAGGAGTATTGATGTATAAACGTGGCTCTCCCGGAGGATATATAGAGGTTAAGGTTGTACCAATACTTGTCTTTTTTGCATAGCAAGGACAGTTAATATCTTGTTGCACCACAAAACCTCTGATGGCTATACCATTAGCAAAAGTGCTTTTTGTCGTTTCTTTAATTAATTGCCACATATAGTAAAATTCTTTGAGTAATGGGATTATCCGCATACTGGTATTGAGGTTCATAGTTTCATCAAAAGATGCGGAATCGCGATAGGCTTGTAACTGATTGCGAAAAGATTTAATCCTTTTTTTATATTCATCCTCGGATACTTTTTCTCCCTGCTGTAGGTAAGAATTAAAATCCCACGTTGCGCCAAAATTAGGTTTAATTTTGGCTGAATTAATGGGACTGTTTTCTAATAAACAAGTCGTATCACCACTTAATAATTTTAGTAAATTTTCATCGCTTGTTGATTTTTTTTGATCAAGTTGTTCGGCAGGCGCTGAAGATGATCCATTTTTTTGTATATTTGCCATCCTGGCGTAAAAATTAGCCGCATCGATTTTAGCTTCAGCTAGGGCCGCCTCAAAAAAACCTTTATTATAAACACCTAGACACTTACCTTGCAATCTAAGCATCCAGAGGCTTGGTCGCTCGTGTTGCACATTACTATCCATAGCTTTAACGTACCCACTAGAAACGAAAACAGCCGCCATAAGCATTGTTCTAAATAATGTTTGTCTTTTCATAACATCCTCCATTAATTGTAATTATTGTTTTTCTTCTTGTGCGTCTTGCCGAGAGACTTCTATAGCATCTTGTAATTCTTGATCAGAATCCTGATCTTGATGAGCAACAGACCTTCTACTCGAAGATGAGCTGCTTGATGAACTTGAAGATGAGCTACTTGAAGACGAAGATGACGAGGAACTACTACTTGAAGATGAACTGCTTGATGAGCTTGTTGTGCTTGTAGCAGCTGCGGTAGAAGAACTCATATTACCTCCATCAGCTTGTTTGCCGTGTACAGATGCCAATCCTGAAACAATAATCGATTGCTTTTCGTATTCAGCCTTGGTTTTTTTCCAGATATCAAGATACACCTCTCTTTTCTGAGCTTGGAACTTGTTAAGGATATTAAAATTATATGTTACTGGTAAACTAACTTTTTTTATTCTAGACATTTCTTGATTAAGGAAGTTTGCTATCCAAACAGATTTAGGTAATTTCTGAGTGCTAGAGTCAATTTGTGTGCCAATTTTAAGTAATAACTCTAATATCTTATTACGACCTTCCTGTCTGCCGGGCAAGCTTATTTTTTCTACTAGCTTATCATCTTCATCTGACTCTTCAGCAGCCAAAAATAATACAGTACAACCATTTTTCATCCTAATATCAACTCGAGCACCTGCTTTAATAAGTTCCCTAACTACGTTAAAATGCCCCATCATAGTTGCCATATGCAACGCCGTACCCATACAAACTTGAGCATCAAGATCGACGCCTGCCTTAACTAATGACTCAATTACTTTATCGAAGCCTCTTAAAGCTGCCATATGCAAATATCCTACATCAACCTGATCTCCAGCCTTAATTGCCTGCGTAACACTATCGCCATCATTTTTTTCTATAGCCTTAAATAATTTGCTATTTACCTTAAACCTTGATTGTTGCTCATTCTGCTTGCTTTTATCTTTCTTCTGCATAGCCATAATTAACCCACTAGAAAGTAAAACAGTTGCCATCAATATTGTAGTAAATAGTGTTTGTTTCTTCATAAAACCTCACATTTTATTAAGATTGTTTTTAAATAGTTATCTAATACCCAGTATGCCAAATAATGACAAATTGTCAAATTAAGCTACCGCTTTTTTTGAACCTGAAAGGCATCCATTTTTATTCTATAGAAACCCCTTGGGGGGGCATTTTTTTGACCCTAGCCTAAGCTTTTTTAGACAAAGCACTCTTCTATTGAATCATAGAATATCCTCACCATAAGCAAAAAATTGGCCATTTGGGGGTATTTTCTAGACAGAGACAGGGTTAAAAATAATTCTCATCACTGATGGCAGTGGAGCTGGTCCAAAAGGTCCATTAAACTCACGCGGCCCAATAAAGATCATGTCGCATGCAGAAATCAATAACATCGGATAACTCAGGGGTTATTTTTTTATATACATATTATTGAACATTCAAGCTCCTCCATGTAATGATGAATAAAAATATGCACTTGAATAACCAAGGTGAATTATGAAAAATCACGAGGATAAGATCTATTTATTAGCAGAAGAACGAACCTTACTTTCTGCAGAACGTACTTTTTCTGCATGGTTAAGAACCGCTCTTGCAGCCATGGCAGCAGGACTTGCTATATTGCGGCTCGTTATTTTTAAAACTGAAATACATAGAATTATCGCTCACATTATGGGTGAAACACTGATTTTATGGGGGTGTCTTATTATTATATTGTCATCAATTGACTACAAAAAAATTCGTAACTCGTTAACATTGGCAAAAAATTATAAAAGTTCTCAAATCGGCTATTTCACTATTGTGGTGCCACTATTGATTATCGCTACGTTGCTGATCTTGGTAACATTACCATAACGCGAGGATGTATATGAAAAAGAAAGATCTACCTTTATCAAAAGTATACCAACTCCTTGAGTCGGGGCCGGTTATTATGGTCACCACTTCAGATGAAGGCAAAGCAAACATCATGACTATGTCATGGCATATGATGGTCGATTTTGAACCACCATTGATTGCAATCGTCATGAGCGACCAAAATTATTCATTCGCTGCGTTAAAAAAAACCAAAGAATGCGTGATTAACATCCCGACGGTTGAGCTCGCCAAACAAGTGGTTGGCGTTGGCAACACCACGGGATCAAGAACCGATAAATTTAAGAAATTTAATCTGACACAGACTCCTGCATCAAAAGTCCAAGCACCCTTGATTGACGAATGTTATGCAAACCTGGAATGCCAAGTCATCGACACAAAGATGGCCACAAAATATAACATCTTCATCCTCAAGGTCGTCAAAGCATGGATCTCCACCTCCAAGAAAAGACCTCTCACCATACACCATTGCGGCAACGGCATATTTAATGTTGATGGCAAGGTGATTAAGCTGGCGTCGGAAAAGAAATGACGCGAGGATTTTCTTTCAGCGATCACAACACGCAACTTTTGTACAAATGCAGCAAGTTGCAGTAAACTAACATCTTTAACTCGGTAATTAACCATGTAACACTTTAAAAGCTGCTGCCAGAATGTCACAACACTTTACGCATTTACATCTTCACACGGAATTCTCGTTGCTAGACGGAGCGATCAATCTTGATAAGCTCGTCGATTTCGGCAAACAACAGAAATTCAAAGCCCTTGCCATTACCGATCATGGCAATATTTTTGGCGCGGTGAAGTTTTTTCAAAAATGTAAAAAAGCTGGCATTAAACCAATCATCGGTATGGAAGCGTATCTGACTGAAGATGTAACGGTGAAGACCGTTGATAAAAAATATTATCACTTGGTTATCTTGGTGCAGAATGACATTGGCTATAAAAATCTGTGCAAACTGATTTCGTTCAGCTTTCAAAAGGGTTTCTACTTCAAACCACGTATCGATTACGCCATATTAGAAAAGCATTCAGAAGGCCTGATCGTCACCACCGCATGCTTGGGCGGCCATATTCCGAGTCTTCTCATGAAAAATGATTATGAGCAAGCGGAAAAATATACCGATTGGTATTTGCGTGTGTTTGGGCGCGATAGATTCTATTTGGAAGTCCAACCAGAAGACCAAAAGGACCAAACGGTCTTGAATAAAAAAATATTTGAATGGGCAGAGAAAAAGAATCTCAACTGTGTTGCAGCAGGCGATTGCCACTACCCTACTGCCGAAGACCGCGAAGCACACGAAATCATGCTCGCAATTCAAACGCACGATAAAATGGACAACCCAGACCGCTATACCTTTGGTGACTGCAGAGTCTACATGCGCACACAAGACCAAATGCTCGCAGAATTTCCAGGGCATGAGCAAGCAGTGTGGAATGCCGGTGTTATTGCCGACATGTGTAACTTTGAATTCCAAATGGGCAAGCTGTTTTTCCCTAAATTTGAAATCCCCGCGGAACATACCCAAGAGTCGTACTTTAAATATATGTGCCAGATAGGCCTCGAGCGATTACGGGACAACAACTACTTCGATGCTGCATTAATCGAAAAATACCAAGCGCGCCTTGATCTGGAAGTCGAGCTTATTATTTCCATGGGCTTTGTGGGTTACTTTTTAGTAGTGAGTGACTTTATTCAATGGTCGTATCGCAATAATGTACCCGTTGGCCCGGGCCGTGGTTCTGCAGCAGGTTCACTCGTTGCATGGGCATTACAAATCACCAACATCGATCCGCTCAAATATAACCTGCTCTTTGAACGATTCTTGAACCCTGAGCGTGTGTCGATGCCTGATATCGATATCGATTTCTGTATTGAAGGCCGAGAAAAGGTCATTAGCTACATACGCGACCGCTATGGACACGACAAAGTCTGCCAAATTATAACCTTTGGTACCATGATGGCAAAAGGTGTTATCAAAGACGTATCACGCGCCTTGGGATTCTCATTTGAAGATTCAAACGCTATCACCAACCTGATTCCCGAGCAATTAAAAATTAGCCTCAAAGAAGCATTCGAACAAGAACCACGCTTAAAAGAGTTGCTCGATGGCAATCCAAAAGCAAAAAAATTATTTGATATCGCCTTCCGCTTGGAAGGCTTAACCCGCCACGCATCAAAACACGCAGCGGGCATTGTAATCTCCCCTGACCCTATTGACGAAGTATTGCCGGTCTACATTCCATCGAAGAGTAATGACCTTGTCACGCAATACGCCATGACAGAACTTGAAAGTCTTGGTTTTTTAAAAATAGATCTTCTTGGTTTAAAAAACTTAACGCTGATTCAGCGAGCCTTAGAACTTATTGAAAAAAACCACGGCGTCAAAATCGACATCAACAAAATTCCACTCGATGATGCAAAATCCTTTGCACTGATCTGCGAAGGTAAAACATCAGGCGTGTTTCAGCTAGAATCTGACGGACTAAAAGAAGTGTTGCGTAAACTGCAGCCAGAAAAATTTGAAGACATTATTGCGGTTAACGCACTCTACCGACCAGGACCACTTGGATCGGGCATGGTCGACGATTTTGTCGAACGAAGACACGGACGCCAAAAAATTACGTATCTGTTTCCGGAACTTGCAACGGTGCTGGAAGAAACATACGGCGTCATTGTTTACCAAGAACAGGTTATGAAAATTGCATCGCTCATTGGCGGCTATAGCCTTGGCGAAGCTGATATTCTTCGACGTGCCATGGGTAAAAAAAAGGCCGAAGTGATGGTCGAGCAGCGCGAAATATTTTTAACCAAAGCCAAAGAACAAAAATTTGATGCCAAAAAAGCTGGAGAACTATTTGACCTCATGGCCTATTTTGCTGGGTATGGCTTTAACAAATCCCACTCTGCTGCCTATGCCTTGATCGCCTATCAAACCGCATATCTCAAAGCAAACTACACCGCAGAATTTATGGCTTGCTTGATTTCATTAGAAGCAACCCATGCGGAAAACATGTCGTTCTACTTGCAAGAAGCAAAAGAGCTAGGACTGCCTATCACCTCGCCTAACATCAACACATCCGGCATTCAATTTACGGTGGTGAACAATGGCTTATTGTTTGGTTTACTCGGTATAAAAAACATTGGGCTCGCCTCACTTGAAAACATCGTCAAAGAACGAGAAAAAAAGCCATTCGCAGATCTTTATGATTTTTGCAAGCGTATTGACCTGCGCACATCAAACAAGCGTGTCATTGAAAATTTGATTAGCGCTGGCGCATTTGATGGCATGCCGGGTAACCGCGCACAAAAACATGCCGAAGTAGAAAAAATTATTGATCTTGCTGCAGAATTTAAAAAAAATGCAGCGACAGGCCAGATGGGCCTTTTTGGTGCCGTGAGCAACGGCAATGCACTAGGCGATGGCGACTTGTATAGTTACCAACCGCACGCTGAATGGTCGGAAAAAGAAAAATTAGAAAAAGAAAAAGAAGTGGTAGGCTTTTATTTGAGCGCGCATCCACTGGATAGCTACAGCAAACAATTGAAGAGCCTTAACATTCAGACCTTTGCTCATCAACTTGCGTTGCAACTCAAAAATAATACCGGCCATGAATTGATGACTATCGGCTGCGGACTGGTCAAAAGTCGCCGCGACATTACGACCAAAAAAGGTGACCGCATGTCATTTGTACAGCTGGAAGACGGCGCATCTAATCAAGCGGAAATTATTTTGTTCCCAAAAATATTTAAAAAAGTTGAAGCATGGCTTAACTCCTACCACATCTTTGTCGTCAAAGGTGATATTGATATCGCATCACAACAAAAATGTAAGATTAAGGCTAACGAATTTGTGCCAATCGATTTGCTCTTTGAGCAATGGCCAAACATACAAAAGATATCATTAAGTTTGCCCAACAGTATTGAAGAATCGCTCTTACAAGAACTGGCCAAGACGATGACGAAAGGGTCAATTCCACTCGAATTACTGTTTCATGAAAATGGTAAGAAGTTACAGCTTGTCGCACAAGCAAAAACGACTATGACTATTGAAACGATGCAGGCACTGGAAAAGCAGAATGTCGGCCTCTCCATTCAATTATAAATTAGATTCACCTTATTTATTATTTAGATAAGCACAAGCTTCTTGGTAATAGAGAGAATGAGTTTGTTCCAAGCGAGCCAAGCACTGTTGCAATGCCGTAGAACCGTCACTCTCCACTAAAAGATCCAGCGTGACATGCAGATGTTGCATAATTCTTTCTGCCGGCGCCTGTTTGTCGGCAAGCAGTAAAAAAAGTAACCGTTCACACAGTGGTACTAGTACCTTATGTTCAACCTGCAAGGCAGTATACAAATTAACCAAGCATCCAAGATACAGTGTCGAATGAGGGTGCACTGCAATCAGATGCTCGTAGATGGCTGCCGCTTGCAATATGCGCTTATCTTCTTGGTACAGTTGCGCTGCTTGGCAATATTTATCCGCAGCACCACTATCGTTGAATGCCCACAAAATATCACCCTCCAATTGACAGGAAAATGCTAAGTCGTCAAACGAATGAGAAAGAAGGCGATACATGCCGAGCGCTCGTTCCTTTTCACCACGCGACACATACTCTGCTAGTCTAAACCATGCAATATTATATTTATCGACAGGAACCTGCTTCATTAACTCAGTCCTTCAAGAAAATACGGTACTTTTTTTCACGCAAAACTTTTAACGATCACTAATGTAATATAATTAGTTCGGAAATAAAAATTTTATAAAAAAATAATAGATATTTTAAGGAGAGAATGTAAAGAGTATTGAGTAATGAGATGGAATGGTGGAAGAATTGATAGATCATTTAGCAGTTCGCAAGCACCGAATATTTGTATATTTCGAATAAGCCCGCCTTCACTGAAGCTACGGCGCGCAGCCTACGCTTAGTTCTATCAACGTTTATTTTTTTATTAATATCAAGTCATTAGAGAAGTTGGCCGCGCCAGCCGAAGCCTTGGCGTAGGCTGGTGCCGGGAGTCGGAATTGAACCAACGACGCGAAGCTCTTCAGGCTTCCGCTCTACCACTGAGCTACCCCGGCAATAAATAAGGGATTTCATGAATTTCAGATACCTAGAATAGTACCTATTCCGTATATTTTGTCAACATTTCGATGATGAATAAATTTACAATGGCCGTAAGGATCAACCAAAAGCACTACCATTGATCCATGGAGAATGAACATACTGCCCTGAAAGCCTCCCCTATCGTCCATCCCATGCACCAAAATAATGAAAAAATCGATAAATTATATCAATTTGCCAATAAATTCATTCAAAATCAAGCGTCCTAACCACCCATAATCATAGTTCATATAACGATCCAATCGCAATAAACCCAATTTTACCCCCCCCACTTGACCAAGCGATTAAAATATGTATAATAGAAAAGATAGTTAATGTTTTTTGTTATAAATATTTACAATTTAATTATAAAAGGAGGTTCTCATGAACCGTATTTTCAAATTATTACTCGTTGCTCTGTGTGGATACTCAAGCGTTGGGTTGCAAGCAATGCAAATTCGCTACAAATCACCACTACAGATGCTATTATCTGGATCCCTATCAGCTACATGTAATGGCTGCCGAGGCGCATCGAGCTTTCATAGCTGTGGGCGTCAGAATAACAGACCTGAAGGACATTCGATGTCATCGTCGTCTACAGCCGCAGCTACTGCAGCCTCCTCATCTTCCCAAACAGAAACAAAACATGAAGAAGAATTCGATTTTGGATCCACAACCGTTGCAAAATTAAATATTTCAAGGCCTCACTATGTAAGCAATGATCAAAACAATGCTGCCTTGGACGAAAAACAACATGCAGAATTAAACCCAGAACAAGCAACCGAAAACTCAGAATTATCAAGACCCACTGCATACACTGAACTACTCAGCAAAGATCTGCAAGCGGAAGTAATTAAACAATGCCCTGATGAGGTAAAAGCTCTCATAAAACTCATACAAACGACCCAAAAAGGGGGGAGGGATATCTCAGATGACATTAAACTGAAAAGATTGGTACTGGTTGGCCTTCCAGGAACAGGAAAAACAACACTCGGTCAAGCCATTGCTCAAGAATGCAAATTACCTTGCTTTATGTATAAAGCAACCTTAATTGCAGATCAATATAAAAACTCTGGTGACAAAAATCTAGAGCATATTTTTAAAGAAGCCCTCAAGCTCAAAAAACCATGCGTCGTTATCATTGATGAATTACAAACACTCCTTGAAAGAAACAAGGATAAAAATGATTCCGATAAAAACATGACTCCATCATTATGGACTATGTTCGATGCATGCGAGAAAAGCGACATACTATTTATTGGTCTACTCAATCATCTTGAAGAAGAACCAAAAAAACAATTTATAGGCAGAGTAGACTACATAATAGAAATAGCAATGTCAGATGACGAAAAACGGGAAAATCTATTTAATTATTATTTCAATCAAAATCCAGGCGCAATATTCCCTACCAAATCATTACCAACATTAATCAAAAAAACTAAAAACCATGCCAACAGAGATATTAAATGGATCATCTCAAGAGCTGTTAGATCAGCACTCATAAACAGCAAAGACACTGATATTAAAATAGAAGTCACTATGAAAGACTTTGACAATGCACTAGAAGCACATGAAGAGCAGGGTCAAAAATTGATAGATCCTGAAATAAAAAGTTGGACAAGTAGCCGCAATCTTATGAAATATGCAAAATATGCACTTACCGCTGCACCCTATATTTTAAAACTAGGACACATGGGATACCAATATTGGACACAAAATCGCCAAATGAAAGCCCAAGAAGCACAAGCTGAAGCCAACGAAGTCAATGCGAATCACAGTGCCGCACTACAGCGCGAAGGATTAGACCTTCAAGCACAAGGTGCTGCAGAACAGAGAACTATGAATGAGTTCTCAAGAACAATGCAAGAGAGTGGTCATGCCTTGCAACAACAGGGACTAAGCCTTCAACGTGAGGGGCACACGCTACAAACAAATAGCGCTGCAGAACAAAAAGCAGTAAATGAGTTATCAAAAAACATGCAACTCAAGAGTCATGCATTACAAGAACAAGGATTGAACCTGCAACGTGATGGACATGCTCTACAGACAAACAGTGCTACAGAACAACGAGCGATGAATGAGTTTTCAAGAACTATGCAAACCGAGAGTCATGCATTGCAAGCACAAGGGGCTAAGACACAAGCAAAAATGAATGATTTTACTATGGGAGCCACTGCAATTAATTCAAGTAATGAAACCGACGCTACCAAGAATAAAGCAGTAGTGAAATTAGCAAACGACCTTTGCCAAGATGGTAAATTCACTACTGAAATACGCAAAGCATATTCATATGAAGTCGAAGGTGTATTAGCTAAAAAATAGTATTGTCGAATTACCAAACAATAATCGATGGCTTGTAAATGCAGGCCATCGATTAACTAAAAAAACAGAGGTTATCATGATTACTAAAGTACAAAATATCTTACTATCTCTATCTATTCTTAGTTCAACGTGTCTAGGTATGAGCCGCGATCTTGAACTCACACGAAACCAAATTGCTACACAAACAACCCAATCTATAGATACGACACCTGACTCGCTCAATGCCACAAGAAACCACACAACATACGATGCACTGAGTGATCATAGCAAGACTCAAATCCAAAATACGTTGCAACCTAAGGCCCAAAGTACAAGGCCACAAGCGCCATGTCTGGGCAAAATGTTAGAGCAATCAAAATCGCCTATGACGCTCACTCAAGCAATAACTATTCCAGTTACACTCAATCAGTCTAAGAATACCTCACAACCAGTAGCTCAAAAACAAAACCCAATCTTTGGATATATAGTTTTAGGGAACAATCCATCAAGACATCATTACGGCAACCCATCTATGCAACCGTACAGCAAACCATTTGTTGGCATTAAAATTGAAAAAGATTTTACCCCCTTTGCCAATAACCGCAGCCGAGATTACCAACCCCAACAACCATATCAATACGAAATACCCAAAGTAAAACAGGATGCCATAGACGCTGCTGTCAAACGTCATGTTACCAATATGCAACCAAAATCGTATGAAGAAGTTCAACAAAACACCCTTGCTTTGAAATCAGAATTAGCTGCAGCAGAAGCACACTATAAAACAGTGGAAAATAACTTTGGGTATTTTAGTCCCAATTATAAGGATCTCACTATCGCAAGCCAACAAATGTCACGCGAGCAGTTTAAAGAATATTATCAAACTGTCACTGAACGATGCAGATTAGAAGCGAAAATTGAAGAATTCAAAGAATGCCTGAAATATAATGACCAAGTTATTGCAGCATTCGACACGTTAATTTCACAAAAAGTAGCTATACAAAGTAAAAATTTTAGTTCAATGACTATCGATCAACTCAACAAAAAAATTGGATCACTAGAAAGTGATCGCGATACACTTGCAAAAAATATCGCAACCACAGAACAAAAAATTGATGTCGCCCAAAAGAAAGTCGATCAATTCGATGGCAAGCTTAAGGAATTTACCAGTGAGTCACTATCGCATCGTGTCTACGCTAACGTTAAAAGCTGGTGTAATGACAAAGATAATTATGCATGCCTAATGGAGAGAAGAGGGACTCCCGCTCACGCCCTTAACAACGAAAAGGGAACTCTTATTACTCTCAAAAAGAATGCAACTATCTTAACTGCTACAATCATAAGCGCTAAGACCATGCTACAAGTCAAGGAGTATCAACAAGTTCTGAGCCAACGCAAAAAAGATGGTACCTTATCAACTGAAGAAGCACAGCTATTAACCGCGATTAATCAAACTATTATTGATGGCGGCATAGGATCTTATCCGATCTATAACACCCTAACGCAAAGCGCCAAGGATTTACTC